>CAYRRR010000004.1:17804-49163 GCA_964426755.1 uncultured Candidatus Saccharibacteria bacterium
TTTTTGGCTTAGAAGGTACGGGCAAAATGACCATAGCTCATTACATTGCTGAAAGGCTCTTGGGTGCAGACCAAATATCAGATCATTCCCTCATGATTGTGCGACCTGATAATAAAGGAACTATCGGTATTGAATGGTCACGACATATAACTCATTTTTTAAAATTGAAGTCTGTTATAAATCAATCAATATCTCGAGTAGTTATTATTGAGAATGCCCATGCCCTTACGATTGAAGCGCAGCAAGCATTACTAAAGACTCTCGAAGAGCCGTCACCGCACACCTGCATAATTCTTACGATTGCACACAAAGCAGCTCTATTACCGACACTGTACTCACGTTTAACCACTATTGCATTGAGGCAACCCTCACCAGACGATATAGTGACGCATTATAAAAAGTCATTTCAACGAAAAGACATCGATAAAGCTTTGCTTATAAGTGATGCTAGAATCGGCCTGATGGACGCCTTGTTGCAACAAACCGATCATCCGCTATTACAATCCATAGAGATCGCAAAATCATTTATTCGCTCTTCTACCTTTGAAAGGCTAACTAAGGTTGATGAACTGTCCAAACAAAATTTTAGCCAAGTATTGGATGCACTCACTATTATTTGCAATGCTGGGCTTAAGAGTGCTGTATCCTCATCGAACCAAGCACAATCAAAACGATGGTTCGACATAAAAACAACAGTTTTAGATACGAAGATTAGCAACCGTCATAACCCGAATGTCAGGTTGCTATTAACAAATCTCGCGTTAGCACTGTAACGAGTGTATAATGATGTAAGCCGATGCTAGCTTTAATTATATTACTAATATTTGCTTATTTTGCGTTCAGAAGCGCTACGATCGAAGAAGATGATTTGTCGCCACTGTCATTAAAAATCAGTGGTAAATTGGGTCAGCTATGGGATATTGCACATGAAGGCATGCGTGAAAACCGATTTTTACGTGCCGAAAAAGCATTACTGACAATCTTAAAAATTGATGAAAAAAATGCTGCTGCATATAATCGTCTCGGGATTCTTTATGCAAAGCAAAAGGAATATAAAGATGCCATCGATTGTTTTGAGATTGCATCTAGCATTGAGCCAAGCCCCTCAAGCTTACATAATCTTGGTCTTATTTACTATGAAACGGAGCACTATGACAAGGCCGCTACGGCCTTTGAGCAAGCTCTTAAGCTAGAGGATGACTTAGCAGCACGCCACATCGCTTACGCAAAAGTTCAAGAAAAGCTTGGCAATGATAAACTAATGTTTCAAGAACTTGAAAAAGCAGTAGAACTAGAGCCCAACAAAGAATCTCTTACATTATTATACCGTGCTTATGAAAGTCGGGGCCAAACAGAAGAAGCTGCCATGGTTGAAAAAAGACTTTCCAAGCTTGTAGTACCAAGCGGTAAACCCAAGCGAGTTGTTCGACCAAAGCGTCGTGTTGTAATTTAACCCCTGTTCTGGTAAAATTTCTTGGTGCGTTATTCATGCACAAACTCAGATGACAGCAAGAAAAAGAGTAGGCCGGCATAGCTCAGTTGGTTAGAGCGGCGGTTTTGTAAACCGTAGGTCGTGGGTTCGAATCCCTCTGCCGGCTCCATATTTAGGTGTAATGCGAGAACACCTAAACCCGTTGAGGGGAAGTTTAAAGAAGTGTTCACTAGCTATTTTATAGCTAGTTGCGCAGGGATAGTGAAGCGGTCAAACACGGCAGACTGTAAATCTGCTGGCTTATGCCTTCGGGGGTTCGAATCCCTCTCCCTGCACCAAGAAGCACAAATATGTTGTGCTTTTTTATTTTTTTTAAACAATCTACTTGCTAATGCTAAAATCAAAATTAAGTATTAAAGCTTTAAAAAAAATATATGCCTCGAACACCTATTGACAACATAACCCCTCGTGAAGCATCTCCAGACGGAAGCTGGTGGCGCGTCCATGTTACTGATTTGAACAAATCAGCAAGTTTTGTTTTATGGGCTACAGAAAAAGAAGAGGCAATTGAAGAGCTAGAATCACATCTCGCAACAAGATCTCGTCCTAATATTGGTGATAAAATGATCCGCCACGTAGATGCAGATGCTAATACAGAAGCCAGATTCTTAACCCCACCATACAGTTATCTTTATGGATTGGTCATGGGTGGCTGTATCGAGGTTACGGGAATAGATGCCCTTAGCGAGAGTGAAAGTGCGATTCGTAATCGTACTAACAAATCCGGAGTGCCTGAACTTATGAGCATTAGTTCATATGAGACTCCACAAATTTAAGTTTATCTGTTAAAATCATCCAAGAACATAATGCCGCATGCCGTTGTAGCTCAGGGGTAGAGCACTTCCATGGTAAGGAAGGGGTCCCGGGTTCAAATCCCGGCAACGGCTCCATTGAATTTATTCTTAATATCTGTTATTATTATTCCTGAATGAAGAAAGTACTATACAAATCAGACGACAATAAAATTATAGATGGCGTTTGCGGTGGTATTGCTGAATATTTTGAGGTTGACCCTACGCTCATCCGTGCAGGATATGCATTTATTACTATAGTAACGGGTGGATTTCCCGGTGTCGTTGGTTATATTGTACTTGCTATTATCATGCCAAAGAAAAGTGAGGTAAAGAAGAATGGCAAAAAAATCAGCTAAACGAAAAGTTATCGGTCTTGTCTCTGAAGAATCGGGTAATCGAAACTATTACACAATTAAAAATCATCAGAATACACCTGATAAACTTCAGCTTCGTAAATACGATCCTAAATTACGAAAGCATGTTCTGTTTACTGAGACTAAAAAAAGTCTTGGCCGTAACGAAGTAAAACCCAAAAAACGCTAGTATTTGACATAAAAAAAATAATATAACCCTCCGCTAACATACGAAGGGTTATTTAAAATTCATGGCAGGGGTGGAGGGACTTGAACCCCCGACACCAGGTTTTGGAGACCTGTGCTCTAGCCAGCTGAGCTACACCCCTATGTATGTGCACAAATTTAGCTTTGTAACCAAGACTGTAAATATTATATCTGATACAAATAAATTTGTCACCGAAGAGACTTTACTTTTCATAAAGTTGATAATCTGTTATACAATAAAGTATATGGCGAAACTTGAGTTGAGCAAACCGACCCTCATTATGTTATATGGCTTCCCAGGGTCAGGGAAGACATTTTTTGCCCAAAACATGGGCGATACAATTCATGCAGCCCATGTACATGGCGATAAAATTCGTTATCAGCTGTTTGAAACTCCACGATATGATAAAGCAGAAAACGAAATTGTAGATCGCCTAATGGAGTATATGACAGAGGAGTTTTTAGATGCTGGCGTCAGCGTTATTTTTGATACGAATGCCATAAAGAAAGGACAACGACGAATTTTGCGTGATATTGCGCGCAAAAAAAAGGCACAACAAGTTCTAATATGGCTACAGATTGATCCAGATAGTGCATTCGCGCGAGCTTCTCAGCGTGATCGCAGAAAAAGTGAAGACAAAGTGGCGCAAGTTATTGATCGACCGCTGTTTGATGAAATTACCGCCCATATGCAAAACCCAGGACATGATGAAGACTATATTGTGCTAAGCGGCAAACACTCATTCCCGATGCAACGCAGTGCATTGGTCCGCAAGCTCTACGATCTTAAATTGATTAAACCTGAAACTGTTTCGCAACAAGTTGTTAAGCCCGGCCTGGTTAACCTTGTACCAACTGCAGGTCGCGTAGATATGACGCGGCGCAATATTACCATTCGCTAATGCCACAAAAGATATTGCATGTTGAAGGAGTGGGTGAGCTCCCGTTTTATAAACGTCGCGGTTCGCGGAATATCAGAATACGTATTAATGGCAGTGATGTGAAGGTCACCATGCCCACATGGATGCCATACAAAGCGGCAATGTTATATGTATCTCAACGAGCCGACTGGATCAAGCAACATCGAGCCGACAAATATCAACTGAGCGACGGATCACTCATTGGCAAACATCATCGATTGCGTATCGTACCGGGAAAAGGCACTCGAATTTCCGGCAAAATTTTATCTGATGAGATAAAGATCCTGGTGCCGCCAAGTATAGATATCGACTCATCAAAGACACAGCAAAAACTCGAACAATATGCACGTCGTGCCTTGACGATAGAAGCAGAAGAGTTACTGTTACCACGTGTCAGAGAATTCGCGACTCGTTTTCAGTTTTCTGTCAGTAAAATTGAAATTAAAAACCTCCGCAGTCGATGGGGAAGTTGCAATAGCAAACAAGATTTGGCATTCAGTTTATTCTTGATTCAATTACCGTGGGAACTTATCGATTATGTAATCATTCATGAACTTGCCCACACCGTTCATATGAATCACGCAGCATCGTTTTGGCAACTGGTTGAAGTTCACATACCGCACTATAAACAGCTGCGAAGGCGACTCAAACAGTACTCGCCAGATATTTTACCAATGTAAATCATAAGAACTATGGCATAATAGCTACTAATGGATCAAACAGCACAAAACAAACCCGTTTGGCCAAACAAAAACACCTCACTCGAACATGAGCGTCTTAACAGCCTCATCAACAGCATGGGTGATGGCGTCCTCGCGATTGACGAACAACAACGAGTAGCGATATATAATGGCGCTACGCTTAACATTCTAGATATCAATACAGCTATAACCAATAAGCCCATTAGTGAAGTTTTACGGCTTATAGACAAGAATGGGCAACAAATAAATGTCACGCGATTAGTAAGCGAAACACATGTTGCATATTCAAATCGCGATTTTAAGCTCCAGTATCAAGATGGCAGCATGATCAACCTTTACATTAGCATTGCGCCTGTTCGTCTTGGGTACGGACAAAAAGGTGCCGAGGGACACGTTATATTGCTCCGTGATATCACACGAGAAAAATCTCTAGAAGAAGAGCGTGATGAGTTTATTAGCGTTGTAAGCCATGAGCTTCGCACGCCCATAACAATTGCAGAGGGCAATATAAGCAATGCTCAAATTGCTGCCGAACGCGGTGATGACATTGCAAAAGTTAAAGACGCACTCAGGCAGGCTCATGAGCAGATTCTATTTTTAAGTGATATGATTAATGATCTTTCAACTTTATCGCGCGCAGAACGACAACGACTAGCAATCGACATTGAGAGCATTAATATACACGAACTCGTAACAGAACTTTATAATAGCTATCTACCGCAGGCACAGAAAAAATCAATACAATTAAGTGTTGACCTTGACCCACACCTAGAACTATTGCGATCAAGTAAGTTATATGTTCGTGAAATACTTCAAAATTTTATTACTAACGCCATAAAATATACGCAAACGGGCGGCGTTGTAATTGGTGTAAGGCAACAACCCAACGGAGTAACATTTTATATTCAAGATACCGGTATAGGTATCAGCCGTAATGACCAAGCAAAGATTTTTGAAAAGTTCTTTCGCTCAGAAGATTTCAGAACACGGGAAACGAGCGGTACAGGATTGGGTCTCTATGTAACAATGAAGCTGGCGAATCTCATCCATGCTCGCGTTGATGTTAAAAGCGAACTCAACAAGGGATCGCTTTTTACCATTGCTTTTCCTAACCTTACCTAGCCATTGACGTTTATTCGTAAACGTAGTACTATTGACACATCGGCCTACTGTTTATAGTAGGTTTTTTATTTTTAGGAGCATACAGTGGCACGAACCCGTAAATTACCGAGTAAAACTAAAACAAAAAATAGCGCCCCGTCAAAAAACAAGCGACTTGGACGTGTTCGACGTTCAGTAAGCAATGCTAGCGGCAAGATGATAAAACCAGTTGCACCGCTAACAAAACCATTCAAAACTAAGCCATTTAGATTTATTGGTAATTTTTTGTATAAAATTTTATTTATCGGTTACTTTATGGCAAGCTGGCGAGAGTTACGACAAGTAACCTGGCCCGGAAGACGCGAAACGGCCCAACTGACTCTGGCAGTATTTATGTTTGCAATAGGCTTTGGAATAATGATTGCCGTTGTAGACTACGGTCTCGATAAATTATTTAAAGAGGTATTACTATAATGAACAAACGCTACGATTCAGCAAAACAATGGTATGCAATCCATACCTATAGTGGTTATGAAGAAAAAGTTGCCGAAAGCATCCGACAACGCGCCGATAGCCTGGATATGAAAGACAAAATCTTTCAGGTCTTAGTGCCAAAAGAAAAAATGATCGAAGTTAAAAATGGCAAGCGCAAAGTAGTCGAAAAGCGCATTTTTCAAGGCTATGTACTGGTACAAATGAAATTAACAGAAGATGCCTGGTACATCGTGCGCAATACTCCGAGTGTTACCGGTTTTGTGGGTAGCGGTACGGAGCCAAGCCCGGTCAGTGAAGCCGAGATTGAAAAAATCATGAAACGTATGGGCCGCGCCGAGCCAAAACATAAGATTGATTACCGCATTGGTGAGGTAGTCAACATTGTTGATGGACCATTCAAGGGCTTTGACGGCTCAATTAATGAAATCGATGCTCAAAAAGGCAAACTTAAGGTGCTGGTTAACATGTTTGGCCGTGAAACACCGGTCGAGCTTGACTCTCTTCAAGTAAAACGGGTGTGATAATGGAGTTTCCAGAAATCGCTGAACGAGGCTTTTGGCAAGATCCAACTGACGGGGCTTTTCTTGAAGCCCACTACCAAGAACTGCAACGCCAATTTGAGGATGCTGTCCTGCGAGGTGATCAAAATATGTGGGATATATCAGACAGGATGAGATTAGTGGGGAAATTTTTTCCACTAGATGATGATAGAAACCCTGACAATCCTCGGTATCATACCGATAGACAATAAGGGTAGTTTGTATTATAATAAGAAAGTTACGCACACAGTGGTCATTCGCTTCAATGACACATATTTGCAAAGGATCTATATATGGCAGAAAAGAAAATCAAAGCTAATTTAAAGATGAAGATACCGGCTGGTAAAGCCAGTGCCGGCCCTCCTGTGGGCAGTACGCTTGGTCAGTACGGTGTAAATATGATGGATTTTGTTAACCCATTCAATGAACAAACTCGTGATATGGGTAACGTAACGGTTACCGCACATATTACTATTTATGACGACCGTAGCATGGCATTTAGAGTAGTCGGTGCGCCAACTGATGACCTTATTCGCGCAAAGCTGGGTATCCAAAAAGGCTCAGGTAAGCCAAACAGCGAAAAGCTTACACAAAAGCTAACCGATCAGCAACTAACTGAAATTGCCGAGACTAAAGCTAATGATATGAACACCGACGATGTTGATGCAGTAAAAAAAATGGTAGCGGGAACCGCTCGATCAATGGGAGTTGAAATCGAGGGTTAATACCATGCCTCAAAAACCAGAACGTTCAGCAGCAAGACTTATCGATGCAATCCGTTCTTCTGCTCCGGGAGCACTAAAATCAGTTGGTGGGGAAAAAGTCCTCAATGCAAGTCATGTATACATAATTGACGTCACACATCCAGAAGCTCCAAGTGTAGTTCATACCGGTGGTCAAGAAGGACCGATAACTTTTTATGTACGCCCCGCAGGCTTAGGTAAAGGCAGCGGAGGTGAACTTTTTGAAGCTGTTCATCCTGAGAGTATAGATTTTACAGCGGTACAGACAGATATATCTCAACCAACTTCAGAAACATCGTTATCTGAAGCGTCAATTGCCCATGAAGAACAGGAGCGCTACTAAGATGACATATGGATATGACCATCCAAGAGCAACACCATACTTCGATAGTGAAGCAAATCCATCACTAGACAGTATTCTGCGATGGCAAACCGAAGAGGAGTTAAAGGGGCTACGGAGTCTTGGACGTAGCGATGATGATCCCACCACTAGAGTTTCACTGTCAGAACCAGAGCGCAGCCAACTCGATACGTTTATTGAAGAGAAGTTGCGGTACTTAGGAAAAATTAGCTCAGATCAAAAAAACTAGTAATGCAGTACGCCGGTCAATCAAATGGAGAGATTTTGCCATTAACAGAACGCGAGAAAGCTCGTCCTGACCTTATTTTTACAGAGCACGATCGCCGCGTATATTATAAAGCAATACAATCAGCGCCCTTAGTTGGATTGGAGGATATATTTTCTTCAGAAATTCAAATCCCTAACTTATCTGTGTACCATCGCTGGCATGAACAGGCAACAGTTGGCGAAAGTCATCAAGCTGCTTATTTATTACAAAAATACTATGAAGCCTATCGTTCAACTGCTCAAGCAATTCTAGAACAAGCAGGATTAGCAATAGAACCACTTGAAACGCTGGAATAATCCAACATAGATGTTATAATAGATGTAAATTAACTTGTGGGAGTTCGCCAGCTGACGGACGATTGCACCACGAAAGGAGAAAACCATGGCGGAAGCCAAGAAAGAACAACCTAATGAAGAGCTAGCAGTGGAAGTCACCGAAGCTCCGAAAACTGCCGTTACTGCAAAAGCAGGGAAGCGCAGCAATAAAGCCCTAAAAGAAGCTGAGGAGAAGCAGGCAAAAGAAGAACGCAAACAGAGCGATCTGGATGCGGTTAGCACTAAGCCTAAGCCATCCGTAAAACCAGCACGATCAAAGTTAGAGCGCAAAGGCAAGAAGTTCCGTGATGCCGCTAAACTAATTGACCGTAGCAAGGATTATAGCCTAAGCGAAGCACTAGAATTGGCAAAAAAAACTAACGTTGCTAAATTTGATGCAAGTGTAGAGCTACACCTAAAGTTAGGCGTTGATCCTCGTCAAGCTGACCAAAATATTCGCGGTACAGTTAGCTTGCCCGCTGGTAGTGGCAAAAATGTACGTGTGGCCGTGTTTGCAGATGTAGATGATGTTAAGAAGGCAGAAGCTGCTGGTGCAGATATTGCAGGCTCTGATGATTTTCTACAACAACTCGATAAAGAACAGATCAATTTTGATGTTTTGATTGCTACACCTCAAATGATGGCTAAACTTGGAAAGTACGCACGCATGCTCGGACCGAAAGGTTTGATGCCAAATCCAAAAAGTGGCACCGTTACTAAAGATGTAGCAACAGCTGTTAAAGAAGCAAAGGCTGGTAAGGTAGAGTACCGAGTTGATAGCACCGGTATTATTCATTTAAGTATTGGAAAAACTAATTTTAAGCTTCAAGACTTGTTAAGCAATGCTGACGCGGTCATCGCTGCTATAAAGGCCGCTAAGCCGGCGAGCCTCAAGGGCGGCTACATACAGACTGTATACGCAACAACAACGATGGGTCCTAGCATTCGTATTAATTCGAACGAACTGTAGATCGTATCATTCTTACATTTTATCTGTTGTAATATGTTCTTACCCCTAGCCTAGAACGGCTCATATTGTGTACAATGGTTTCAGAGAAGAGGGACAATGGGAGTATATAGCAACCGACAGATTAAAAAGGCTGTGAAAGATGGACATATAGTCTTTCACCCTTACAAAGAAAACAACATTGCCGGGAGTAGTGTCGATGTAACCCTAGGCTTCTGGTATTACCGAACAGAGCGACCTAGCCAAGGTGGATTTTATAATCCATTCGATAAAGATTCGGTTGATGATTATTTTAGTGGACCGTACAAGGCTGAAATACACAAACAATGGGCCAAAGAACATGGTCGCGCTTTATTTAAGAACATTCCACCAGACCACCCAATTATTGTCCTGCGTCCACATGAACGCATTCTAGCTCATACTCATGAGTTTATTGGTATAAAAGCCCCTGGCACGAGCACCATGCAAGCACGAAGTACCTGGGGGAGAAACGGTGTGGCGGTGTGTCTTGACGCTGGCTGGGGCGATCCGGGCTATGTAAATCGATGGACAATGGAAATCTATAACATGAACCAGCACGAAAGCGTGGTGCTGCCTGTAGGCGAAAGAATAGCCCAAATGGTTTTTTATGAAACCGGACCGGTTGATCAAGAGTACAAAAAATTAAGTGGCAAATACCAATCGAACACGAGTGACCATATTGACTCGATCGTTGCTGCATGGAGCCCCGACCAAATGTTACCGCGAGCATACAAAGATAAACGAATAAAACCGGAGGCCATCAAAGGGATTAAATATGAGTAATCATTCCTCACAAACAAAGGGTGGGGAAGAAAACGGTTTATTCATCGTAATCGAAGGTACTGATGGGTCTGGTAAATCCACACAGTATGAAGCACTTCAGAAAAGGCTAACCGAAGAGGGTCACGAGATCGTTACTATACACTTTCCTCGTTACGACGAAGATTCAAGCTACTTTGTACGCGAGTACTTAGCAGGAAACTATGGTGAAGCTGACGAGGTCGGACCATATAAAAGCTCGTTATTCTATGCGCTTGATCGTTACCAAGCAGCTGCCGAAATCAGAAACGCTATACATGATGGAAAAATTGTTTTGTGTGATCGTTATGTTGGTTCTAATATGGCTCATCAGGGTACGAAGTTTGGTAGTGCAGAAGAACGGCGCGGTTACTTTATTTGGCTCGAGAATCTTGAATTTGAACTACTTGGCATACCACGTCCGGATCTCAATTTTGTGCTGTATACGCCACTCGAGATTATTAAAGAGCGGTTATCTGCAAAAGAAAACTCCAGTACGCACGTAAAAAAGGATATTCACGAAGCTGACGATACGCATATTGAACGATCGCTCGAAGTTTATAAAGACTTGTGTGAGCTATTTCCGAAAGACTTTCAACGCATTGACAGTATGCGTGATGGTAATTTACTAAGCATTGAAGAGATACATAATTTAATCTGGGAGAAGGTCAAGCCTATGCTCAAACCTGCCAAACAAAATCAGAATGATGTCAAGCTATTAATAAAGACAAGAGACGGCTACAAAATAACTGAAGCCGGCAATGAGTATCTTCAAAGAGCCGTCACAAACACAACTGAAAACGTCTATGCCTTCACAGACGAGCTTAGCCCCGTAACTATAGCAGCAGCTATGGCCAGGTTAAGTCGCCGCGGTGATGACATGCGAATTACGCTACTTGATGAATTTGCTAATAAAGCCGATAAAGATAAAGATTTGCTACGTCGGGTGATAACGGCATATGGTGATGATTCGGTCCAACAGCTAGCCAGCCTACACGTTGTTGTTGAAAACGCCTCAAATCTTCTCACCAAAAAGCTCGAATGGGGGCGTTTAGCTGCATATTTAGAACAATCTACACGTTACATATACTTTGATCAAAAAGACAGTCAAGGTAACTATCGTTACTTAACGCCGGCGCATTTTAATGAGGACATCAAACAGCGCTATACAGAGAGCATGGATAAGATATTCGATCTTTATTCTGAAATGGTTCATAAACTAACCGATCATGTTCGTCGAAACTCTAATGTTCCAAAAAAAGAACAAGATGTTGCATGGAAAGGCG
Source organism: uncultured Candidatus Saccharibacteria bacterium (assembly GCA_964426755.1). Taxonomy (GTDB): domain Bacteria; phylum Patescibacteriota; class Saccharimonadia; order Saccharimonadales; family JAGQNJ01; genus CAYRRR01. The sequence continues at coordinate 29,165 of CAYRRR010000004.1, forward strand.
CAACGCGGGCTCAAGCATGCGATGCGGTACGACCCGTACTGCCAGTTGCAACCACCTCAACCGTTGGCATCTACGCCTCTGGTCAAGCACTCGAAAATTTAATAATGCGCTTATTGAGCGATGACTTGGTAGAAGCTCGTGAGGTTGGTCAAGCTCTACTTGAAGAAAGCCGTAAGGTTGTTCCAACCTTTCTAGAGCGAGCCGACAAGCCAGACCGTGGTGGCGCAACCATTGCTTATTGGTCAAATACCCGCAAAGCGATGCAGCAACATGCTCAAGAAGTAATGCCAGGCCACTATAGTGAGACTACCGAAGCTGTAACACTTAGCAGCTACTGGCCCCGCAATGAATTAGATCTTGTAGCTGATATGTTGTATGAACATACAAATCTGCCGTTAGAAGAATTAAACCGGAATGCCATAAATCTGCCGTATGATAAGCGGGTTGAAATATTTAGAAGCTACATGGGCGAACGATTCAATCGCCGACATAAACCAGGCAGAGCTCTTGAAAAGGCTCACTATAGCTGGGACTTAGTGTGTGATTATGGTATTTTTCGGGATCTTCAACGCCATCGTATCGTTGATGATCTACAGTGGCAATACTTGACACCACGTTATGGGTACGAGATTCCTAAATTAATTGAAGAGGCCGGCTTAATAGATTTATTTGAACAATGCTTCGATATTAGTTTAAAGCTATATAGCGATCTCCAAGCAGCCGGTTACGAACTAGAGGCTCAATATGCAACATTGCTTGGTCATAGAATGCGCTGGAAGGTAACCTATAATGCCCGTGAAGCGTTTCATCTACACGAGCTACGTACCTCGCCGCAAGGCCATCCTGGTTATCGTAAACTCGTCCAGCAAATGCACGAAAAGCTCGCTGAAGTCCATCCACTGATAGCTGAAGCCATGAAGTTTGTTAACCAAGGTGAAGACCCTGAATTAACACGATTAGCTGCCGAGCGCTACACGCAATTTAAACTACAGCAACTTGAAAAGTCTTAAATTAAGGTATCGGCTGTGGTAAGTGATTGACTATCTATAGCCATTTCACTTCCGTACTGCGAATTTTTAAGACCTTCTTTTATTGATTCCCATGTTAAATCATCAACTTTTAAGATGAGATCTGAAGGCACAACTGTTACCGGATCACCTAAGCCGTACTCTTGAATGTCAATCCATCTCTGTTCGAGTGACCTCAAAATTTCGTTAGGACTACCATCTTGTTCTCTTCTAAATAACGCCATACGATTATTAATTTTCTCCAGAAAAATATTAGTGAGGGGGAAGTATTTATTAAAAAATTTTACGATGGTTGCCAGGTGATAGCTTGTGTTTGTATGGTGGGTCCTGATGGACAAATCATCAGAAAACAGCGCAATACGCCGCTTACTTCAAGGTCAAACCTCTCAGCCCCACCATAGCAACACCTTGTCATCTAGCGACACAGCGACATCAATTGCCGCTTTTGGTTTCGAAGCTTGGCCTCCCAACGCAGACGAAGGTCGTCGTCCGCAGCCATTGAAGACTGCAATAGGCGACGAGTACGATCAATTGCTCGATCGACACGTGCTGCTTCAGCCCTTCGCTTAACTGCAGCTTCGTCCACATCTTCAAACATATCAACCACAGTGGTCTTCCCCCTTGTTAAGGTCATCCTTTTGGATGGCTATCTTGCATTATGCATGACAGGCTTTTCTCGGAAGCGATGCTCCCATAACTATTCTCAATAAAGAATAATTATGGATTCGTCGCAGTAAAAAACCGGACCTTGTTGTTGGAGTCCGGTTTGCTTTTGCCAAATTGTTTTATTGAACCTGCTCCAACAAATTATGCAACCACGAGCACAAAACCGTAGCTGCGGTTCATGCAAATCTTGGCAATAATATGTTGTAGTGAGTTCACGAGTATTTAATCTACTCTCTTCTAACTATGTTGTCAAGTGTGAATATAAAATTTATAATGACGGTTCATGGTACGACATATTTTATTGAGTTTACTGCTTCTTCTCAGCCTTCAAGGGCTGTGCTTAGCATACGCGAAGCCGGAGCGGTAACAACCACCTTGCCGAATGCACAGCCCGAAATAACTTCGGGCTTTTTCATTAAAGAAATTACTCAAGGAGAGTTTGTGATGAAACGACAAATAAGGACGACGGAGCCTGAATGGGAACAAGAATACAAAAATAGGTGGAGACTTCGTGACTATAGCTTTGAAGAGCGAACGTATTTTGAAACTGCCTTTCCGCACGGTAGCCCAGAACGACTTCAGCAAATTATTACACGTATACGCACAGATAATAATCGATACAAAGAAGCTGCTACCGAAAGACCAGACATGGGACCGCATTTTGAACGTTTGAGAGCTATTGGCGAACAGTCTATACAAGCTTGGCTTCAGTATTATGAGCAAAAACATAATGTGATGTTTTCACCTGATGAGATTATAAACGAGCAGCCAGAAGGGCAGAGACGTGATGTGACGGATATTTTCGCTTTATCGTGTAGAACAGAGCCATAGCTATGTCTTGACTAAGGCTTTTTTATGGCGTATAACAAACCGTAATGGCGCATCAAATTATTATCGCACTGATCAAAACCTCGTCAATGCGGGATTAGTTGCCATTAACATAGATAATTAACCCCGCTCGATGCGGGGTTTTTAAATAACTAGGAGAGCTTATGCAATCTGAACTTAATAGAAGCCCCGAGCTAAACCGCGATCGTAATCCTGATCGAGAATTTCAGTTAACCGATCAAGATAACTACCTCAAACTCTTAGAGCTTGCAGAGCAACAAGGTTGGGACAAAGTTATTAAAAGAATACAGCCCCTTGGAGTCGTAATCAACGGAACAAGCGCATATCCAAAAATCACTACCGATCACTCCAGGGCGTGGTTTAGAGCTAAAATTCTAAGAGACAGCGTAGCAATTACAAGCGCTTCTGAGATGCACCTGCAACCAATCTTTACAGAAGGACTCAGGCCAACAGGCAACGCACCAGTCTTTGTGCGTGTGTATAATGGCCGCGGTGGGTTAGTGCCCGGTCTGCATGCTATTAAAGAAATCGAAAGCGAACTAGAGCTACACTATTACACCCTGCCAGATTCATTTAATTTACCACGAACCAATGAAGAAGTAGCAACCACCGCCACTTCTAACAGAACGCCAGAGTTTCCTGACAAACATCGAGCAACTTTAGACACCCTACACCAGCACCAATCAACTTGTCACTATACTGGTAACATAGTGACGGCCAATGAATTTTTGGAGCTGATGTTTAGCGATTGACACAAACAACAAAAATTGATACTATAATATGCGTAATTTACCAGAGACCGTAGCATTCGTTTCATAACGAACTAAGAAAGCTACCGAGGTACGAGAAGCCACATTGTAAGCAAAATTCGTATAAAAGTCTTTGGATTGCCAGAGGCTTTTTTTGGTAAAAGAACATTCAAAACCAGGTCGATGTAATACTAAGAAGTAAAGGAAACACACTATGGCTTTAACGAAAGAACAAAAGCAATCAGTCGTAGATGAAGTTACGAAGCTGCTTGGTGAATCAAAACTTACGGTTGCAGCAGCATACCAGGGTACAGGCGTTAAGGCCCTGCAAGAGCTTCGTCGTAACGCTAAGGCAAACGGCACCACCGTAAAGGTAATCAAAAATCGCCTTGTCGTAAAAGCATTACAAACGCATGAACAGCTCAAAGAAGCTGACATCAGTGCCTTGCGTGGACAGCTACTGTATGCTTTTAATAGCAACGACGAAGTAGCTCCAGCTCAGGCTCTTGCCGCCTTTGCCAAGAAAAACCCCAGCCTGCAATTTGTAGGCGCTATAACAGCAGAAGGTATGTTTTTAAACGCAGACGAGGTAAAGGCTCTCGCTAGCCTACCAGGCAAGAACGAGCTAATTGCACAGGTAGTAGCAACCCTAATATCACCAGTACACGATGTAACAAATGCGCTTTCAGGCAATCTTCATGCATTGCTAGACGGCGTTGAAGCGAAAGCAACAGCCTAGAATTAAAGAGTAAGGAGAATATAATGGCAAAAGATCTTAAAAAACTAGCAGAAGAGCTAACCAGCTTAACAGTTTTAGAAGTTAACGAACTTAAAACTTTGTTGAAGGATGAATACGGTATTGAGCCAGCTGCTGCTGCCGTAGCAGTGGCGGGCCCTGCAGCCGCTGGAGGCGACGAAGCCGGTGGAGCTGAAGAAAAGAGTGAATTTGACGTCATTCTTAAAGACGCTGGAGCTCAAAAAGTAGCTGTTATTAAGGCGGTGAAAGAGATTACAGGCCTTGGCCTTGGTGAGGCAAAAGCCGTGGTAGATGGCGCACCTAAGCCAGTACTTGAAAAGGCTAAGAAAGAAGACGCCGAAAGCGCCAAAAAAGCCCTAGAAGAGGCTGGTGCTACGGTCGAGCTTGCATAAGCTGACCCTAAAGCCTAAAAATAACCTAATAAAACCGCTCTATTTCTGGAGCGGTTTTTTTGTTTATCCACAATTAAGTTGTAATAATTTTGACAAAGCGACCGGGACGTGATAGTTTTAGGCATGAGAGTATAGGCTAAAAACAAAAGAGAGACTTTGATTATGCCAGATTTACCAGAAAAACAAATTAAACGCTTGCGAATTTTAATTGAGGAGGCGGAAACAAGTCTTGCTGCAGCTAAAGAGCTGTTAGTAAGTGTAGTGGGCGAAGATGCGCCCGAAACTGCGAAACTACAAGAAGAGCCTATCGGTAAAATTATCGAGGGTGTTTTTGATGGTCAAGCGATGGTTGGCAGCGATGGCAAAACATATCCTGTACCCGCCAACTACGCCTCAAAGTCTAAATTAGTTCAAGGTGATATTCTTAAGCTCACCATTGCCGATGATGGAACATTTCTATATAAACAGATTGGACCCGTGGCAAGAGTACAAAAAGTGGGCGTCTTAACTCTTGAAAATGGACAGTATTACGTTGAGATTGATAAAAAGAAATTTCGTGTTTTGCTTGCCAGCGTTACGTACTTTAAGGCTAAGCCAGGCGACCAAGTAAGCGTAGATCTGCCAGAAGATTATTCGAACGCTGAATGGGCAGCTTTAGAAGCCGCCTTATAAATGTAATTATCACAATCGAAATATTGCAGTGAAAACTCTATAATTTATAGAGTAATGGGAGAAGCACTTTACCGGAAATACCGGCCAAAACAGTTAGCGGATGTTGTGGGTCAACCTCACATCACTACAACCCTTCACAATGCCCTCAAAAAAGGGCTGGTTAGTCATGGATACTTATTTTCAGGGCCAAGAGGTGTGGGTAAAACCAGTATCGCTCGTATTCTAGCCTATGAAGTAAATAGTCTTAAATATGCCGATACTAAAGGATCACTCGATATTATTGAAATTGACGCAGCGAGTAATCGCCGAATTGATGAAATACGAGAAATCCGTGACAAAGTTCATGCCGCCCCGGTAATGGGTAAATACAAGGTGTACATCATTGACGAAGTGCATATGCTAACTCGTGAAGCCTTTAACGCGCTTTTAAAAACGCTTGAAGAACCACCTGCGCACGTAATTTTTATTTTAGCTACCACAGAGGTACATAAAGTTCCTGAAACAATCATCAGTCGCACGCAACGCTTTACTTTTAAGCCCATTAAATCGAAAGATGTATCAAACCACTTAAAGCAGCTTGCATCACAAGAAGACATTAAGGTGGCCGACGACGCACTTGAACTTATCGCAAAGCACGGCGAAGGTAGCTTTCGTGACAGCATTGGGTTATTGGATCAATTAGCAGCAAGTGGCGATGTTACGATACAAACCGTTCAGAGTGCACTAGGTATACCATCTGAAGACCTCATAAAAAACATTATAGAAGCTACACAAGCTGGCAAGCTTAAGCAGTTAATGGAAGCACTCAACAGCGCCGAACAGCAAGGCTACCACCCCAACCAGATCGCTAAAAGTGCGACCAAACATCTTCGACAACGCGTAATTCATAATGATTTACCGTTGGGCATCGATACTCTACGTCTCATGTCAGCGCTTCTACAGACTGCAAACTCTCCGTATCCGCGTGAACATTTAGAGCTTTCTCTCATGGAATTTTGTATTAACAACTCAAATCAATCCAAGACTCAGCTAACAACAGAGCCCAAAGCACCCTCCGTCAAAAAAACTTCTCTTTTAAAAACTACCCAAACATCATCTGAAGCTATACAAGCACCCCCCAAGTCGCAATCTACACCAAAAACAAGCACTGATCCCGTTCAAACAAATACAAGCTTTACTCTGGAATCATGGGAGCAGGTTCTAGTAGCACTGAAAGAGACCAACAACACGCTTTACGGCATTGCTCGCATAGCCAAGCCAGAAGTAAATGACGAAGGAATTACTCTAAAAGTGCCCTTTAAATTTCATCATCGACGCCTGACGGATGAGAAAAATGCCATACTGATACGCAAGATCGTGAGCGATATCAGCGGTCAAAGCGTCGAAGTTTCTGTGCTGGTTGACGAAAGTCTTGCTAATCCATCAAAAAAACCTGCCGCTAAACAAACAATCAGCTCTTCTGATACACTAGAGTCAATTACACAAATATTTGGTGGTGGGGAAGTTCTGGATACGTAAAATGGCACTACCACAAGCACCATTACCACCACAAAACCTTGACGCTGAGTCTAGTCTGCTTGGCGCCATATTAATTGACAGTGATGCGATTGTAAAAATTGCTGACATTGTATCCGCCCACGATTTTTACGATCAACGCCACGCAGTTATTTACGATGCCTTGAAGCAGCTATATGAACGCCATAGCCCTATTGATGTTTTGACCGTAACTGATCGTCTAAGAAATACCGGCCAGCTTGATATGATTGGCGGAGCCGCTTATCTAACAGAACTGACTAATTATGTCCCTACTGCTGCCCACGTGGAACAATACGCTTCAATTGTTGCTCAAAAAGCACTAAGACGACGATTGATTAAGGCCAGTAATGACATTGTCAGCCTTGGCTATGACGAGGCAAAGAGTTTGCAGGAACTTATCGAAGAAGCAGAAACCAAGCTGTTTGAAGTAAGTCAACGCCACGTCAAACAAGATATTGTAAGCTTAGAAACAATTTTAAGTGAAAGTTTTGACAGACTAGATGAGTTGCATAAAGATAAAGGGAAGATTCGCGGAGTACCAACGGGGTTCAAAGACCTAGATGGCATTTTAGCTGGGCTTCAACGTTCTGATTTAATTATTTTGGCCGCGAGGCCCTCAATGGGTAAAACGGCCCTTGCCTTAAATCTAGCTCATAATGTTGCCACCAAAGCTGGTGAGCCAGTATTATTGTTTAGCCTAGAAATGAGCAAGGAGCAGCTAGTTGATAGAATGCTAGCTATGGAATCCGGCGTTAACGCATGGTCACTTCGAACCGGAAATTTAAGCGACCAAGATTTTGAAAAAATTGGTCACGCCATGGGAACCTTAAGCGAAGCCCAAATTTATATAGATGATACGCCTGGCATTACGGTGAGCGATCTGCGTACAAAAGCACGACGAGAGTCACATCAACATCCATTGGGTTTAATAATCGTTGATTACTTGCAGCTAATGAGTGGAGGCGCTCGTTTTGGCGGTGATGGCAACCGCGTACAGGAAATTTCTGAGATTTCTCGCGGACTAAAAGCAATTGCTCGCGAGCTGAATGTTCCCTTAATTGCTTTGAGTCAATTAAGTCGCTCGGTTGAAAGTCGCAGCCCCCAAATTCCCCAACTTCAAGACTTGCGAGAATCAGGCTCAATTGAACAAGACGCAGACGTAGTTGCTTTTATTTACCGGGAAGAGTATTACAACAAGGATTCTGAGCGCCGAAATATAGCAGATATCATGATTAAAAAACATCGCAACGGCCCCACTGATTCAGTTGAATTGTATTTTGATAAAGAAAAACAGCGATTCCGCTCGTTGGACACAAAACATGCAACACCATTTGACACTTAATTGAACCGTTAATGCTATACTAAATAACAGTAATGAAGAAGTTTTGGCTTGTTTTTGCAGCAAACTGGCAACCTATATTATTGTGCCTCGCTAGCATAGGGATTTTGTTGTTTGTATGTTATTTTCAACTTGAAGGCATTACAGACAGCAAGCTTAGTCAAGATGAAGTCGTGGCTATCGAAAGTGCTTCGAGCGGCAAGCGAATTCTGGAAAACCCATTATTCTTACCCTTTAAGCTTGGTCAATACATACTTCTTACTTTTGGTGAAGGATCGATTTATCTGCACCGAGCCATCTCGGCATTGTTCGGTATCATTTTAGTTATATTATTTTACGCACTGACCCGTTATTGGTTTTCGCCACGTATTGCCTGGCTCAGTTCTTTGATGCTGGCGACATCAACACTTTTCTTGCATCATAGCCGCCTGGCAGTACCTGACATACTGCTACCATTAGCTCTACTCGGTCTGCTTGCCTCAGCATGGTGGCTACATGGCACCAAACACATTAAAACCGCTTTGCTAGGATCAACTTTCATAGTTGCAGCTGCGTTGTACATACCTGGCATTATCTGGTTTATATGCTTAGCGATACTGGCCGAACGACGCCACATTAAAATCTTACTAAGTAAAACGCCTGTTTACATAACCCTATTCTTTGTGATCTGCGGTTTAATATTGATAGCACCGTTAGGCTACGCATTCCTGCTAAACCCGTTGTTGATACTCGAATGGCTAGCCTTGCCGACTTCGTTTAATATACATATTATCGCCAAAGAACTATTGTTTGTACCGGCCTCTCTTCTGGTGCGATCCCTATCAAATCCTGTTTATAATTTGGGTAGGTTGCCTTATATTGACATTTTAACCGCTTGTATGGCTGTGCTCGGTACATATGCTTTTACGCTACGATTCAGTTTGGTGCGCACAAAGACCTTAGTAGGAGCTGGTATTATCGCTTGGCTACTTATTGGTATCAGTCCGCAAATAAGCATTGTCTTATTGTTGCCAATCATTTATTTAACAGTAGCTAGCGGTATTATGTTGCTTTTACATCAATGGTTTACGGTCTTTCCTCACAATCCAATTGCTCGGCTTATCGGACTTGGCTTATTGAGCTCGGTAATTGGTATAAGCATATATTATAATGTAACGCGTTATTTTGTAGCCTGGAGCAACAGCCCAGTCACAAAAGCCTCTTTCCAAGAATCATCACCGGATCTGATACAATAAAGAAGTAAATAAGGAGTTAGCATGAGTCGATTTGATCAAGCAAAAATGCTTTTAAAGGCAAAGAAAATTCAAAAAGAGCTGCAAAAAGAAACAATTACCGTTGAACAAGGTAACGGGGCGGTCACCATTGAAATCAACGGTGAACAAAAAATCAAAAAAATTCGCATTAATCCTGAGGCCGTTGACTTAGATGACATTGGCTTGTTAGAGCGATGGATTGAAGATGCCGTTAAAGACGCCATCCAGCAAAGTCAAAAGCTAGCTGCAGAGAAAATGCAGCCATTTATGGGATTATTAGGCGGTCTTGGACAGTAAAACGAATGAATGCATTACCGCCTGCACTCCAGTCTGTTATTGAAGCCCTACAGACACTTCCTGGAGTAGGACCACGAAGTGCAGAACGTTACGCGTATTATTTGTTGCGATCAAATCAGAGTAATGCACACAAAATTTCAGAGTCGCTGTCAAAGCTCCATAGCAACATCGCGTACTGCCAAAAAACATTTGCCCTTATACAAAAAGGGCAAGAATATTCGGATTTATATTCTAATCCTAATCGTGATAAAACTGTTGTGGCAGTGGTAGCTGAACCATTTGATATTGTCGCCATTGAAAACACCGGAACATTTAAAGGCACGTATCATGTGTTAGGCGGCCTTATTTCACCCATAGATGGGGTTGGACCAGAGGAGTTGACAATACGTCAACTCATATCGCGCGTAGATGACGATAAAGTTAAAGAAATAATTCTTGCCACCAATGCGAGCGTTGAAGGGGAGTCTACGGCACTATATATACAGCAGCAGCTGGTTAATAAGAAGGTGCAGCTAAGCCGCTTAGCTCGCGGACTCCCAATTGGTGTAGACTTAGAGTATGCAGATCAAATAACGCTCTCGCGAGCGCTAGAAGGACGACAAGCACTATGAGCACCAATTCACACAGCACCGCAATTGCAGAGCTTCTTAGTCCCGCCAATAATATTGTAATTGTGCAGGCCGATAATCCCGATGGTGATAGTTTGGCAAGCGCGTTAGCGTTAGAACAAATTTTACATGATCTAGGCAAACAACCGTCACTATATTGCGGTATTGATATCCCGAAGCATCTACGGCATTTACCCGGTTGGGACAGAGTAGAGAAAGATCTACCACAACAATTTGATCTTGCTATCCTTGTTGACTGCAGTAGCCGAAACCTCTTGGAGGTTGCTGAAAATAATGGCCAATTAAGCTGGCTACTGGCTAAGCCATTAATTATTATTGATCACCATGATGTCAGTCCAACAATTGACGCAACGGTAAGACATGTTGACAGTAAAGCAGTTGCGACTGGCGAGATAATTTATGAATTAGCCTTGAAACTTCAATGGCCACTTGATATACAAGCCAAAAATATGATTACAGTATCGATCCTGTCCGATAGCCTTGGGCTAATGACAGAAGCGACCACGCCACGCAGCATTCGCATAATTGCTGAGCTTGTCGAAGGAGGCGTCAAGCTTCCTGAGCTTGAGGAGGCAAGACGAGAAACCATGCGCAAGAGCCAGGAGCTCGTCCGATATAAAGGAGAGCTGCTGCAACGTATTGAGTATTTTAATGACGGGGCTATTGCAACCATCACTATTCCTTGGGAAGAAATCGAGAGTTACAGCTCGCAGTACAACCCATCAATGCTTGTAATTGACGATATGCGATTAACAGAAAATACAAAATTAGCAATTGCATTTAAGACATACCTGAACGGTCGTGTAACTGCTAAAATACGCGCTAACTACAGCTATGGTATCGCCAAAGAGCTTGCTGAGCATTTTGGGGGCGGAGGACATCCATACGCAAGTGGCTTTAAAATTACAGGACGATCGTTGAATGATGTTAAAACGGAATGCATAAGTGTAGCAACTCAGTTGCTACAACAGGTTAATCAGAAATAATAATGAAGCTATTCAATACCTTAACGAGACAAATTGAAGAATTCAAACCCATTAATGAAGATAAGGTCGCACTCTATACATGCGGCTTAACAGTATACTCCCAACCCCACATTGGAAACTGGGTGTCATATATTTATTGGGACATTTTAGTTCGCACTTTGCGTGCTAGTGGATATACAGTCGAGCGCGTACAGAACATTACCGATGTGGGTCATCTGACCAGTGATGAAGATGCCGGTGAAGATAAAATGCTCGTTAGTGCACTCAAAGAAGGCAAGTCCGCCTGGGAGGTCGCCGATAAATATATAAAAATTGCTGAGCATGAAGCCTTTGACTTATTAAACTTAATCAAACCGGAACACACACCACGAGCCACTGAATATATTTCACAACAAATTGGCTTCGTTAAACAATTAGAAGAAAAGGGCTACGTTTATCAAATAGAAGACGGTGTATATTTTGATACGAGTAAGCTGTCCGATTATGGAAAACTTGCTCAGCTTGACCTGGAAGGATTGCGTTTTGGTGCACGCGTCGCTGATACAGGCAAAAAGAACCCGACTGATTTTGCCGTTTGGAAGTTCTCGCCAAAAGATCAAAAGCGCGACATGGAATGGGATAGTCCTTGGGGTAAAGGCTTCCCTGGATGGCACCTAGAGTGCTCGGTATTAGCAAAAGAGATACTGGGAGATCAAATTGATATACACACTGGCGGCATTGACCATATTCCCGTTCATCACACAAATGAAATCGCTCAAACTGAAGCAATAACTGGTAAACGATTCGCTAATTTTTGGTTACATGCAAATCACCTTAAAGTGGATGGCAAAAAAATGGCAAAATCGCTGGGTAATATATATACCCTGGAAAATATCAGTGCGAAAGGCTATGACTTACAGGCTTTTAAACTGTTAGTACTTAGTAAGCATTATCAAACTGAAGGCAATTTTACATGGCAAATTCTTGACGCCGCTCAAAACCGTCTCCGCCATTGGCAAGCTGTAGCAGACTTACGGTGGCAGATAAAGCCAGAAGAAAGCAAGGATCAGCCTGCGGAAGGAACAAATCAACTAGAAGTGCAAATTATTACCGCTTCACAGCATTTATTGCAGGCTCTACAAAACAATCTTGATACACCGCTAGCACTAAGTATTATTGATGAAGTCTTTAGTCATGTCGAAAATATTGGCGTAGCAGCTGACATTGAAGCTTCATTCAATACATTGCTAGAGAGCATACGGGCACTGCTTGGTGTTGATCTGCTGAGCTCTGATATAGACAGACACATCAAAGAGTTATTGCACCAAAGGGATATTGCTCGTGCAAATAAGCAATGGGACGAAGCTGATCAATTACGCAAAAAGTTAGAAGCTAAAAATATTGGTATTCGTGATAGCCATTATGGCAGTATATGGTATCGCCTATAGTACGCATATATTGTTTTAAGAAGATCTAAGTTGTTTTATCAGCGTTTTTTGGCGCAAATTTATGGCCGTAATACTCAATCAGATAAATTCTAATACAACCTGCAACTGGTATTGCTACAAGCGCTCCTAAAAAGCCGCCAATGCTGACTCCTAATAAAGCTGCAACAAACACCGTTAAAGGTGTAAGTTCGTTATATTTAGCTTGAATGTATGGCTGTAAAGTTGCATTTTCTACTTGCTGATAGATTAAAAAGAATACTGCCATAATGATAGCGAGCGGAAGAGAAACAAATAAACATAATAGAACTACGATAACTGCAGCAATAGTGTTGCCAATCATTGGTATAAGACCGATAAGACCCACAATTGAAGCAAGCGCAACAGCGTTAATGCTCACTCCAAGCACCGTGCTGGTAATAAGCAGAGCAACCATTGCAAAAATTGCCGCTATGGTTGCAATAAATAACTGTCCATTAACATAACCTGTGACCATGCGATACATGTTTTTTAATAAGCGGACGCGCTTATCGGCCTTATTTGTAGGCTGAATCTCTAAAAACTTTTGTATCCAGCGGGGGCCTTCGACAAGCATCATAAACGTCATAACCAACACGGTAATGACCGCAACAATGCCACCACCAACAGCAGTAAGAGTAGAAAATATTTTTGAAGTAAAACCCTCCAGATTATCTTTAATATCACCTACCACATCGTTATACTGTTCAGTTAAATTATTGTCACGAACAAATCTCACCAGGGGTGTATCTTGATTTTGAATATCTTCAACGCTGGTAGGAATATCCTGTACGACACCTAATGTTTGGTTAATGAACGGTGGTACCACAAGCCACAAAAAGATACTCAGCAGAAGTAAAACAACTAAATAAGCTACCGCTGTTGCTAGCGTGCGACTTTTACTTTTAAGTTGTTTTGAAATCCAACTTACGGCTGGATTGAGGGCGAGGGCTAAAAAGAAAGAAATAGCAATGAGCTGCAAAGCAAAAGATATCGATGACAACAGCTGCAGCAACAAAAAGCCTACCGCTACAAATAGAACTATACGAACAATCGTCCGATTAGTAAAAGTAACTGTTACTTTTTGAGATTTATCAAGATTAGCCATCGAGTTGTTTTTCTAGTTGCCGTTTTGCTTGTTTATATACGCTCATTATATCATTACCCACTTTATTTACATCATATTGTTCCACCAGTCTTTGTTGCCTAGCTCTTATCTCTTCCATGGCAGCGTTATCAAATAATTCATCAAGCTTCTTAGCAATAGCAGGCGACGAAACCGTAACTAACGATTCTGGAACGTCACCTAAAACACTTTTATAGCCGGCATTGTTGCCTGCAACAGTAACCGCTCCGGCAGCCATTGCCTCGAGCAGCACAATCCCAAAACTTTCTCCTCCCGTAGAAGGAAAAATGGCAATTTTTGATCGATTAAGTATTTGTTGCTTTTTATCTTCTGATACGTAGCCGGTAAACGCAATATTATGTAGCTTCATTTGCCTGGCATATCGTTCCAAAGACTTGCGCTCTGGTCCGTCGCCAACCACCTTAATACTATCGAATGAAATCTTCGTTTGAGAAAGGGATTTCAAAAAATACTCACAACCTTTACGGTGAACAAGTCTGCCGAGAAACACAACATCAATATCACGTAACTTGCCCATACCTAACTGCCATTTTTTAATATCGATAGCGTTTGGTACCACCTTGCTTTTAATGCCAAACGCTTGCTCAGCGAATCGTTGTGCAACTGATGATACGCTCATAAATGAATGAAAGCGCTTGAGATTGCTGTTAAGTAACTTGCCGAGCAGCTGTGTCGAGACGCTAACCAAACGAGTATGAGGAGCAATATGAAAAGTACCAACTAAGGCCGTATGTCGGCTGGCATATTTAACGATTTTTGCTGCTAAAAATGGACTATAAGGCATCTGTACATGCAAAATATCAAATTTTTCACGATGTAAAAGTCTTTTAATTGTCTTATTAGAGGCGGGTAGGGGCACTGATAAAATGTTCTTATTAAAAGCAACCCGAATGTTTCGGCTAAGACTATGAATATTTTTTATATCAGTTCGTTTAGTAGTGCTGGTAAGATAATGTACCGTGTGGCCTTGTTGTTGCAGCCATTTGCCGATCAGAATAACATATTGTTGAACACCGTCATTTCGGTCTAACGTATCGTCGATAACGAGACCAATTTTCATGAAACATGCCTTTTTATGGCATCCTTGTACACATCTAAATACATATCAGCAATGTGCTCGTATTCAAATTGGCGTACATATTTATGCGACCAATCGAGCCATAGTTTTCTAACATCACTATCATTCATCAGTAAATCGAGTCGACGGGCAAAATCCGCCGTATCTTTAACATTCACAACTGATATAGCCCCCTTGCCCTGAAGGACACTGCTATAGCCGGCATTGTTGCCTGCAACAGTAACCGCTCCGGCAGCCATTGCCTCAAGCAGCACAATTCCAAAACTCTCACCATAAATAGCCGGAGAGCAAAATACCGTAGCTTTATGCAGCAAATCAACTTTTGTCTGATCTTCAATGAACCCCAGAAAGGAAACATCTTTTAAATGAAGATCTTTGACATATGTTTCAAGCTTCTCTCGATCGGGCCCATTGCCAGCAATGATAAGCTTTACATCTTTATTGGTTGCTTTAAGTTGCGCATACGCGTCTATTAAGTACTTAACACCTTTTCGTTTCTCTAATCGGCCAATATACAGGATGGTATTTGATTGACGCTTCATTTTACTGTTCGTAAACTTATTGACATCAATGCCATTTGGGATAATGTCGATCTCGCCATCATAGAGCGTCTGAAGATATTCAGCCGCTGCATCTGATACTGCAGTAAATTCATCTATATATTTAATGATTGAACGAGTATAGGGTGTGACCACGCGTTCAATGGTTTTACTCATCATGGTCTCTGGTAGCTTAGCATGAAAGGTAGCAATATTTACGGCAGTAGAACGTGTAAGAATCTGTCGACTTACAATCGGAACCCAGGGTTCATGAAAATGAAGGATGTCAAATTGATTTTCATCCAGCAAGGCATCAATCGCGGTGTTGTCAAAACTGACCGACACCTGGGCAGTGGTATGAAACGGTGATTTGAAATCACGAGACGCACCAACTAAACGTATACCATCGAAGCTCTCCGTCTCGACACCCAGCGGTCGGGGCGTCAGAATCATGGCCTGGTGGCCTCTACGACTATACTCGGCCTGAAGGGCAAGGACGCATTCTTGAACGCCGCCGTTTTTAAATATGTTGTACGGACAGATAAGCCCAATTTTCATAACGTTAATATTTACTATACCAAAAAACAGCTCAAGATAACAGGCGCCGCAACTTAAGCGGAATGAATGGCGCTGCGTCTTTAGCTGTTGCTACAACAGTGGGGGCATGAGCACCAATAACTATGTTAATAACTTCTACCTTTTTATAAATGATAGCCAAATGCTGCTCAACTCGATGATTGTCAAAGTAACGGTCCGTATCTGCAGCTACATGATAAACCGGAAGATTTACTTGCTGGTCACAAACGTTGGCATTTAACATCGTTAGGGTAGTGTCCATATACGTTCGAATATCATTTATCTTCCATAGTATTATTTCAAAATCAACTCGTTTTTTACGAATTTGCGGATTGGCATCCTTTAGCTTATCGTGCGAATCAGCTACGATTGCATAACAAGCCCGTATAATTGGCCCTCGAAGAATAAATGTTTTTAAAAACCATGCGGGGAGCCGGTTTGAAAAAACTGTACTCACTAAGCGTAATGGCCATTTCACTCGTCGTGGTAATGCAAAATCATCTTTGTGTGCGAAGCCGACTGTACTAATTAATATGTCGACTTTAGCGGCTATTTCAGGGTATTTTTGCAACATTCGAGTTGTAATCAAAAAACCAAATGACATCGCCATGATTGTAATTCGCTTTCGTTTGTATCGAAGCTTAATAAAAGCCGCTAAATAGTCCGCCATGTTGTCGAGAGTTGGTTTTTCTTTTAATTTATAGAAGCTTTCCATTCCTCCAAAACCCGGTAAATCAGGCATTGTGACAGCACCATAGCGATTGAGCTCCTCTGCAAGTCCTTGCATGCGTTCAATGCTTGCATGATGGCCATAAATCAACAGAATTTCTCTTTTTTTATTACGGGGTGCCGGTAAGTTGAGCATGCGACCATGTAGGCCGTTAATGTTAAGCTCATAAATATGATCATTAATATGAGTTGCTTTGCGTCTTGACATAATCTTATGATGACTTTACGTGACAATACAGCGTAACGTCAAGCCGGAGAACTTTGCTACAATGCTTTTATGAAGAGATGGGTGCTTTCGGTATTATTAATTATTATCCTTGGTGCTGGTGTATTTTTTTACCTTATTCAACGACACGGCGATGGTCAATCAAGTCAATCCTTAAATGACTCATCTTCTGATAATAACGAAGCCCAGGCAGAACCTAATACTTTCAATAAGCGGCAATATTCTCTAACAGACCCCTCAAGTAAGTGGGTCATAGTGAATAAGCGCAGGAGCGTACCTGAGAGTTTTGTACCCGAGCTAACCGTGCCAAATGTACGATTGCGACTAGCTCATACTGAGCAGCAAATGAAGGTCAGTAGCCAGGCAGTAACTGCAATCGAAGAAATGTTTCAAGCGGCACAAGCTGATGGCATAAACCTTGTATTTGGAAGCGGCTATCGGTCAGGTACATTGCAACGACAGTTTTATGAGTCTTATCGATCCAAAGATGGCCAGGTAGCTGCAGATACCTACAGTGCCCGACCAGGCCATAGCGAACACCAAACCGGCCTTGCCGTCGACCTAACAAGCCCCGGTGGTGCTTGTCATTTGCAGACTTGCTGGCAAGATACAGTGGAAGGAAAGTGGACTGCAGCCAATGCCTATAAATTTGGTTTTATCTTACGTTATCCTGAAGGCAAAGATGCTATTACTGGCTATCAATATGAGCCGTGGCATTTTCGATATGTTGGCAAAGAACTCTCTGTTGAAATTCAAAAAACAGGCCAAACTCTAGAAGAATTTTTTAATTTACCTCCTGCTAGCAGCTATGATTGAAGGTATTCATCTTTTGTTAATATTTTTAGCTGCGTAAATTTATTGAGTGTTTGGGTAATACGAGCTTTTTGCTCGTCAAACGTGGTTTCGTTTTGCGACTTATCAAGAGCCTCTTGACCATCCTCAAAAGTAAATATTGAGAAATTTTTTCGTTCCAGCAGTCTGCCAGCAGTCTTGTCAGCTGCACTCCATTCATAATGCATATATATCGGTAAATATCCGGTGGGCTCTATAGTTTTTGTGTCAGTATTGATGTCCATAACGGCAATACCATTAAAAAGCGTTTCGGGCTCTAACTGTGCATTCAAAAAATTACCAAGACTGTACCAAATATATGCTTTCCGTCCGTCATCAAGCGTTATTACTTCAAATGGCTGCAATACATGCGGACCATGGCCGATAATTACATCCGCCCCGTAATTAGCCACTTTTTGGCCGATAGCTTTTTGGGCGCTGTTTACTTCTGGTGAATACTCTGTTCCCCACCGTAAACTAGCAATGACAATATCAGCTTTACTACGAGCCTCTGCCAACTGCGTCTGAGCAAGCTCATCACTATACATCGTAACGCTGAAACCGTTTGGCGATGGCTCGTTAGAGTATGTCGTATATGATACAAATGCAAACCGAATGCCATCTTGTTCAAAATATCGCACCTTTTGCTTCTCAGTGGCTGCAGTATTAGCGCCTGCCACAGCTAGTATATTTGGCTGACCGTCCCATGCTTCAACAGAAGCAGTTATGACGTTTTGATTAAAGTCATTTGTGTGATTACTACCGGTATTAATAACATTACAACCGAGTTCAGCCATGTCACGCGTAAACTCAATCGGGGCATTAAATTTCGGATACCCAGAAATTCCAAATTCAGTTCCGCCTGCAAGAACAGCCTGATTACAAAAACGTATATCACTTTCATCGAATAAGCGCTTCATGTCTCCAAACATAGAAGAATATTCATAACTGTCACCAGATTGTTTCGCAGCGTGATTAATGGCATCATGTGGAATCATGTCGCCTGTTGCAATAAAACGAAGGCGTTTTTTGGGCTGCTCAACCTGTTTAGGTTGGCTTGAGCTATCGCTAATGGTTGTACTTGAATTTCTGTTAATAAAAAAATAACCCGCAATTGCAGCTAATAAGACAGAAATAACAATGATGATGATTTTTCTCATACGTTTTCGTGGTTCGGGCGGGGCATGCATCGAATCATCTTTTATATCTTCAGCAATTCGGCGGGGCAACTCGTTGTTCACACTAATCCTTTAAAACTGCCTGTTTACCTACCCAAACATATTCCCATGATTCCGGCTCTGGACCTTGATTATTAGTATTTTCAGGATAGCTTGGTATCCAGCCATATTTTTTTGCGTTTAGGTAATTATCTTGACTCAACCACTTGAAACAGGTGGTTGTTTCAAACGCTTGAACTGCTGTGCCACACAACAAATCAATAGTATAGCCGGTATGGTGGCGTGAATAGCCAGGAATCGCCGCTCGAGCCAAAACCTCGACCACCTGATTGTCAGCCTGGCCCGTAGCCACTTGCGCCACAGTCGCATTGGTTGCCCGTAGTCTTGATAGAAACAATTGACGCTGCATTTCAATAGAACGATATCCAGAATTAAGCTTTATGGGTATACCTGCGGCTTGTGCTGCATTTTTTAACTCAATCCAAGCAGCTAAGGCTTTTTGCTGTAACAAATCGTCAGGCGATAGACCAGGTTCGTTACTTTTTTCAATTGGTGCTACAGGTACACTTCGTAATACATACCCGCGACTCAGAGCAATTGTCCGGATGCGGTTATCTGCTGCCTCATTGCCAGTAATACTAGGTGGTAATGACAGGCGCTGCGTATTAGGGTAGGCAAGGCTTTCGTATAAGCTTTTAAAATCATCGCCAGTGAACTGCTTATACGTCTCTTTTTGTGGTGCAGAGACTCGTTGATCTTCTTTTTTTTGATCAGCCAACACAACGCCAGAAGAGGCCGGCGATTGACGAGGCCTTTGTTGCACAAAAATCCAAGCACCGAACACACTAATGAACGCGACGGCAACAATGATTTTTTTTGTGTTCCGTCGCTTTTGCGGTCTACGATATGCCGGCTCAATGATACGCATACGCTTAATTATAACCTACCACCGTTGTTTTTGTAGCACTTTTACGGTACAATACCTCTGTTCTCGAAATAGTCTAATCTACTATACGCATTAGCGATGGGATGTGGCCAAGTGGTAAGGCACCGGGTTTTGGTCCCGGCATTCGGGGGTTCGAATCCCTCCATCCCAGCCA
>CAYRRR010000005.1:0-43763 GCA_964426755.1 uncultured Candidatus Saccharibacteria bacterium
TGGGTCGAAACACTTATAATAAACCAGGAGAATATGGTGTAGATATTCCGGGAGCCGGTCATTTCTACCTCCGCCCGTTATCAAGCTGGGGCAGAAGCAATAACTACAAAATGCTCGTTACCCAAACTTCAGACAGTCAACCCTTCATGATAATGTACG
The DNA here is from genome assembly GCA_964426755.1 of uncultured Candidatus Saccharibacteria bacterium. GTDB lineage: Bacteria > Patescibacteriota > Saccharimonadia > Saccharimonadales > JAGQNJ01 > CAYRRR01. The sequence continues at coordinate 160 of CAYRRR010000005.1, forward strand.
ATTGTGCAAATATTGTCATCAAGCGAGGCTATACTCCACCCAAGAAAGCCGAACCACCATCGAAGCTATCGATTGCAAAATCAAATAAACCAACCGGCTCTGTTAAGCCGGGGGATATCATTGAATATACGCTAGCATTCAGTAATAAAGGTGGTACTGCTGCCCTCTTTTCAGTTAACGATGAATTGCCGAACCAGGTAGAGTTTGTAAGCTCTAGTCATGGCAATTGGATATTCGAGCGTAACGGCAGCAACCTTAGGTGGTCTAATAACACTCCCCCGCTCTACACGTTTGGCAACACCGATGCATTTGGTGCGCCAGGCTTCATCAAAATACGCGTACGCGTTAAGCAGGGTGTCACCACGGGAACCACGATTTGTAACAAGGCATGGCTAGTTGATTACAGCCCCAAAACTAAGCAGTTTAAGACATGGAACAAAGTAACCGTATGCAATAAAGTCAAGGTTGAGTGCCCGCCTAATACCGTTCCGAATGAAAAAGGTGACTGCGTCAAACCGCCAAAACCGGCAGACACTACACCTATCCTCACTATAGAAAAGAAAGCATCTAATCTAACTCAGGATATCGACGATGCTCATGGCACCGTAGCACAGCCAGGTGACGTAATTGAATATCAACTTACTACCACTAATTTTGGCGATGGCGTATCGAAAGATACAGTTTTAACCCCCGAGAATGTGGCTGATATTCTTGAATACGCTACACTCGACCTTAATTCACTTGATGGAGGCATTTATGATGAAGAAACCCAAACCATTGCCTGGAACAAGCCCGTCACTATTAGGCCAAAAGAAAAAGTCGTCAAAACTTTTAAAGTTACTATTAAAAATCCCTTGCCGCAGACTCCCACCCCTACAGGCAATCCGGGGTCATTTGACCTAACCCTTACCAATGTCTATGGTAATACCATTGAAATCAAACTACCGCCGAGCGTTACTAAAACCACAGAACAAGTCACCCAAACTCTGCCTAATACCGGTCCAGGAGAGGCGTTATTAATCGGTACGACGCTCACGGTATTGATCGGCTACTTTTTTGCGAGAAGTCGCATAATGGCAAAAGAAATGGAGCTTATAAAACATGAGTACGCAACAGGAAGTTAACTATGAGTGAAAAAATACGTACACCCTCACCAGAACGTCGCCAAACCTCCCCTGAGCATAACCATGGTAAAGAGCAGCAAAAGCTGAAAGAACTTAAAGAACGGGCTGAAAATGCTTCAGAAATAAGCCAAGATCAACTGAGCTCAATTAAGCAGAGCATTGAAAAAACCGCCTTAAGTGGCAAAGAGTATACGGTAGGCGAAAAAGAACACCGCCCTGCGCAAACTTCAGCATATCCCAATACTAAGGAGCTAAAACAGCAAGCTTACCGGCGAACAATTAAAAAGGCACAATCCCACCTTAGAGGGCCAGAAAAAAGTTTTAGCAAGGCGATACATAACCCTACCGTTGAAAGAGTTAGTGATGTCGCGGCCAAGACCATCGCACGACCCAGCGGCTTTCTACTGGGTAGCATATGTGCATTTATAGCTAGCAGTATCATACTGTACATCAGTAAACGCAGTGGTTTTACCTATAACTATCTTTTGTTTGTGATTGTATTTGCCGGAGGATATGTAGTGGGTGTAATTATTGAATTGGCTCTTCGACCGTTTCGCAAGTCTTAGTTTGCCTCTTGTTTTGTGGAGAAGTTTCCCTCTTCATCAATATAAATTGAATCGCCATCGTGGGGTTGCTTAAGATCAATCTCGCCTGCCTGCTTGTGTGGTGAGGCAGAGTTATTATTCGGCGCAGCCACAACATTAGCTGGAGTCCCCGGCTTCTGCGATGGTTGTTGGTTCTGGCTCGGCTGCTTTACTGGCGCAGTGCCCGACGGCGGCACCGGTGGACTGTACGGCTGTCGAGCCGCTGCAGGGTTAGCAGGCATCATTTGTTGAACTCGTTTTTTTGCCAACCATTCATCTAAGAACGAAGCACCACCGGGCTTAGGCGCCGAAGCAGCACCCATAGCTGGACGCGTACCGTCCGTTGGCGGTCCAGCGCCGTAGGCTGGACGTGGCGCCTCCTTGGTTGCCAACCGAGCAAAGATCTCAGCCTCAACTTTAGCCTTAGGACGGCCATACTTAGCCGCTGAGAGCTGCTTAAGGGCATCTGCAAGCTTTTCATTAGGTGTGCCCAGCGGCGGCAAGGTAGTCATGCTAAAGGGCTGTGTAGGCACACCGCCAATGAGCGTCCTCACAATTGTGTTAAAGTTTGGCACGCGCAAGAGATCATCACCATCAAATAATGGCTGGAAGTAACGAGACAGCGACTCTACATCATTTTGACCAATACGAAACGCTACAATCGTACCCATATTACCAAATACTGCATCTCGTATTTCTTCTGTCAGCTGGGTTGTAAACTGGTTAGCCACAATTAAATTAAGTCGATATTTTCGTGCTTCGGACATGATAGTGGCAAACGAATCGGTCGAAAAATTCTGAAACTCATCAACATATAAACAAAAATCTTTACGCTGATCTTCCGGAATGCTAGCCCGACTCATTGCTGCAACCTGAAACTGCATCACAAAGATCATTCCCAGCAGTTTCGAGTTTAGGTCGCCTGTCCTACCCTTACTTAAGTTAACGATCAAAATCTTCTTGTTATCCATTATATCGCGCAAATTAAAAGAGCTCTTAGTTTGGCCAATGATATTTCGCATCATTTCATTTGCCATAAATGCCCCGAACTTACTAACGAACCACCCTAGTACTTCTGATTTATGATAGTCGCTCGTTTGAGCCATTTCTTTATTCCAGAAGTCTAAAACTATCTGATCTTTTACGTGCTGTTTAAGCTCGCGCTCATACTGTTTATCAGTAAAAACTTTTGGAATATCGATAAACGTACCCCCAGCAGGGTTAGCCATGACCGTTCTGGCAGCCATTCTAAACCAATGTTCATAACGCGGCCCAATGATGCCTTGTCGTTGGGGGTCATACAGTTTATAAAGCATATTGATAGCTTCTTGAATTAAAAAGTCCTGCTGCTCTTCGCTTTGATACTCAAACATATTAAGCCCCATAGGATAATCCATGTCTGCCGGACAAAAATAAATCACGTCTTCGGTACGCTCTTTTGGCACCATGGCCAGCAAACGTTCGGCTACGTCACCATGCGGATCAATAAAGGCAAAACCTTCGCCGTTCAGCATATCCTGGAGCGCAAGATTTTCAATATAGGTAGACTTACCTGTACCCGTTTGACCGACAACATACATGTGCCGTTGTCGATCACCCATCGCCAACCGGATTGGCTTTTTGGCTCCTCGAAAAACGTTATAACCGAGCAGCAAGCCGTCATTAGGAATATTGCGCGGAGCATCAACCTGCTTTGATGCTTGCCGCTCCAGTTGCGACGTTGGGATGCTACGCTGATCAGGAAAGTGGAAAATACCGGCTAACTCGACTGAGTTTAAAATATTTTGATTGTTTTCGGGCGGAAAGAAACGCAATATATACGACGTTACAAAACTATCTACATCTTTAGCCGGCGTGTATTTAAAACCGTTGCGGCCAGGCGCATCAAACAACGAAAAAGAAGCCACTACATGATTCAGAATATTTTGGGCTCGCGACGAAACGTTTGAGGAGGCAACGATTCTAATAAGCGTTTCATAACCGGGATGCCTGGTCTTATCGTCAATAGCGTCAATAATTGCTTGTTCCATATTCGATAAGTCCGGCTTATCGGAACCTCCGTCTTTACCGTCCTTGGAGTCTGGCGGCTTCCACAACGAAACAAATAATTGCTTTACCCACCAGAAAGCTTCTTCCCTTGGTTTTTTTGAATCGCTACCCTTTCGTTTTTTACTGGCTTTTTCAGATGCGCGCTTACGCCAACTAGGATCAGCTGGGCGCAAAAGTATCTGAATACCAATACCATCATCATTATCAAGCTCTGAAAGTGCATTAAGCAACGATTGAATCGGATCACGTTTTATATCTTGATAAGAAGCAATTGGATAGGCGAATGACTCCTTGAGCGTTAACTCGCCACCGATAGTACCTGATAACTTTCCGACTTCACTAAAAATATTATGCTCCGCCACCTCTTCAAGTCGCGCCGAAGGATAAGCACTAATCACTGCCTGTTTAACGACATCCACCAACACCACAGGTACTGCTGCATAAAACTTAACAAATCCTTGATGACCGATTATCTCAAAGGCGAAGTGTCGCTGACCATAAAACTTTGTTTTAAAGCCTTTTTGTAATGTGCTTGCAATAATGCCATACATTATTTGAGCTTTTGAGATATTTTCATCAATTAATTCACGCTCATCGCGAGCACCCACCTCTTTATCGTCACTAGGTGGCGGTAAGTGAATAAGTAGCGGCACCATCTTAAGGCCACGTTCGTAATTTTTTTGTTCACGTAGCAGGTTTCGTGAATGAAGATATATAAGCGGCCCCGCTATCAAGCCGGCACATACAACCAAAAAAATGACAAACAAAAAGGCTGGCATCACTCTTTACTCTTAGCTATATCCTTGTTATAGCGCTTCTTAATATAATCTGCTTTTATCTCGCTTATTGCTTTATTTTGAAGATAAGGATTTTCCTTCGTTTTTTCTACGATTTCTTTAGCTTTTTCTACCCATTCTTTTTCAATAAGGTCGGCATCATCGGCAATCTGTGGCGTTTGCAACGCCATTTGGGAGCTATTAGACACTGGAGGCGTCGAAGTGGCCAAGGGCAAGCTTGGAGCTACCTGATTAGCCACACCCGTGGCAGGCATCTGCCCCTGGGGTTGAGCCGCACCTGTTGTCTGGGGAGGTAAAAATTCAGGATTACGCTCACTGCCCTGTTGCTTACTGGTATCGGGTGTCTCTGTGTGCTCTACTGACGGCAGCTCCATAGGCGCTAAAGTTTCTTTTTCGCTCGGATGCATATCAGAGATAATTATAACAACAACCCCTAGCTTTTACTATTACAATTATGCTGCAGATCCGGACTTGGAAACGTACCATACTAAAATAAGAATAATAGCTAATGTTAGCAGCACATCCCGCAGAGTTAGTTGAGTAATTGATTGAATAATTAGAAGTAGTACGGGCAAAACGCTTAACACCAACGCCAGCCATCGACGCACACCCGTCTTAAGGCTCAAAAAACGCCGAAGCGCTATATTTATGCCTGTATAAAGAACAAAAAATATTAAGATAAACGGCACAAGCATAAAAATAACCGGAAGGTTATCAGGATGCACTGCTACAAAAAAACTCACGGTTAAAAAAAGTAGAAACAAGTAACCTATAAGACTTTTTCTGGAAGATTCCATATATACATTATCCATTAAATGTCTGAAAAATTAAAAAGCCGGACGGCAAATCCGCTCTGTATTATTTATTACTTATGTAGCGCTTACCGTCCTGACTATGACTGACCGCTCAAATTTGCTATTCGCAAATAATGAGCGCCGACACACATTTTTGTTTTAACTCCACTGCTTACAGACTACTACAAATACACATATAAGTCAACTGTATTTGTTGTACTTATTATATTTATATCTGTTATCTTTGCCAGGTAATTTCACTTTGTTGTATTTTTTTTGTTGTTATTTTAATTACAGATACTGAAACACAAAGACCGTTTATAACAATTATGTCTTTAAATAAATCTCTTTTTAACATTAACTATTTTTATTTGCCACTTTATTATATTAATAATTTAGTGCTTTCGTGTTAATTTTAGGACGTATTTTTTGTTAACTAGATTTTTTAAATATCAATTGTTACATAGTTCGTCATAAGAATTTGCGTAATACCCATGAGCCAGCTTGCATATAATATTTTTATTGTTTGTAAACATGAAATTTTGAACAAGTTTTTCTTTATATTAATAGAATTATTTTCCTCCGCATTTTAAATCAATTTACAATATCTAGACCATAAAACTCAGCCTAACGCTTTGGTGGTATTATACGGCTGGTTTTAATTTTGTAATCTTGACCAGATTTTCTAGGCTATCCTAAGCCGCAAAAAGCTAGACTCTTTCTGCATAAAATTAAGGTGCCATTTTAACATTACGATCACGCAAATTTGAGGCTCGTTTAAATAAGACAAATTGGGTGAATTCGTAGACAACTTGGTTCCATTGCGCAGTTTTATGCTCAGCACTTTTTCTAACTATAGGTACTTTGCGGCAGAATAAAAAAGAAAGTTATACACAGGTTTATGAAAAAACAACCATAAACTAGTTGACAGTCTTTTTTGTAATTTATAAGATGTTAACAGCACTTGAATAAAAAAAGTGCTCAAAAACAAAAACGACCACAAAAACAACGGCTTCTCGCAAGCCGTTGTTCCATCAAAAGACAAAATTAAAAAATCAAAGCCTTAACAAACAACTTTCAAAACCAAACAACTATACTCGCAAAAACTCATCGCCCTACCGCGATGAGTTTTGCTTTTGCTTAACATTTATTGACTTGATACAATCTGCAATATCGTTATGGGAGCTGGCATAAAAAGCGTACTCGAAACTGGCCTAAGCGGGCTTGTTGTTGATGTAGAGTGCCAGCTGTCGAACGGGTTGCCAAATATCATCATTGTAGGATATGCAAATAAAGCCGTTGATGAGGCAAAGGAGCGTGTCAGGAATGCCTTTGCCTCCACCTCCATTGCCTTGCCCAAAAAGCGAATTACAATTAATCTTGCACCGGCAGACCTACCAAAAGATAGCACCAGTCTCGACCTGGCAATTGCCCTGTCAATCTTAAATTGCATGGCAGCTGTACCCTCTTTATCAAAAACCCCGATAGTCATTGGCGAACTTGGTCTTGATGGTTCCGTTCGGCCGGTGCGCGGCATCATTGGCAAAATTCTTACCGCAAAACAAAAAGGCTACACAGACTTTTTGATACCTTCTGGAAATGTACGCCAAGCACAGCTAATACCAAACATAGCCATAACCCCTATTCCATCACTGTCTGTTCTTTATCAACACTTGACCGGAAATGCTTCGTTGAAGCCAATACATATTGCCGAAAGTAGCCTTTCGTTACCCCTAGAGGCTTCTGCCGCTCTGACAACGGACTATAACGAAGTAATTGGCCAGGCAAGAGCTAAGCGAGCCCTAGAAATTGCTGCGGCTGGTGGGCACAATATCCTCCTCAATGGCCCTCCAGGGACTGGTAAAAGCATGCTCGCAAAGGCTACCGTAAGTATCTTGCCCCCATTGGACTCAACAGAAGCTCTTGAAGTAACCCATATGCATAGCCTCGCTAGTCCAGAGTTCGATAAAATTGTTGCTTCAAGGCCGTTTCGAGCACCTCATCACAGCGCTAGCGACATTGCAATCATTGGCGGCGGCAAAAACCCTCGTCCCGGCGAGATAAGTCTTAGTCACCGTGGTATTCTCTTTTTTGACGAGTTTCCCGAATTTAGTCGACCAGCCCTTGAAGCATTAAGGCAGCCCCTGGAAGATAGGGTTATAACTGTAGCTCGTGCTAAAGATACGGTTACTTTTCCTGCTAATTTTATGCTGATTGCTACCGCTAATCCGTGTCCCTGTGGTTATTTTGGTACACACAAAGAGTGTACCTGCCAACCCCAGCAAATAGTCCGCTACCAACGCAAAATGTCCGGCCCTATTCTCGACAGGATCGATATCTTTACCGATGTTGAAAATGTTGAACATAATAAGCTTCTTGGCGACAACCGGGCGACTGAATCAAGTAACTTGGTCGCAAAGCGCGTTCGTGAAGCCCGTAAACGTCAACAAGAGCGCTTTGGCACTACGTCAAAAACTAACAGTGACATGACAAGCACAGAACTAAGGAAACTCGCCTATTTAACTCCTGATGGTCAGAATATTTTAAACGCAGCCGCAGAAAAACTAGAGCTTTCTCCAAGAAGCTACATGCGAACCCTTAAAGTCGCGAGAACCATTGCTGATTTAGATAATAGTCACGCCATAACTATCAAGCATGTTACTGAAGCAGTGCAGTATCGCCCCAAAAAAGTGGTAATGTTATAAATGATTTTCTTGACCCCTGTTGTAGTATCTGTTAAACTTTACGGAAGTCACTAATTATTAAAAGGAGACGAGTATTAGCAAAGAGGCACGCCTGAATACAGCCATTCGGGCACCGCAGCTTCGGGTGATTACCGATGACGGGAAGCAACTTGGAATTCTAAGCCGCACAGATGCATTGCGGGCGGCTCAAGAACATGGACTTGACCTTGTAGAGGTTTCCCCAAACGCCAACCCTCCGGTTGCAAAAATAATTGACTGGGGTAAATATAACTACCAGAGAACAAAGCAGCTGCAAAAGAGTAAACGGAGTGCAAAGGCGACTGACGTTAAACAAATACGTCTCGGTTTGAAAATTGGTGAACACGATCTTGAGGTAAAGCTGCGCAAAGTAGCCGGCTTTTTAGAGGACGGGCACAAAGTAAAGTTTGCAATTTTTTATCGAGGACGTGAACTTGCGCATAAAGATATCGGATTTGCCCTTGCCAACAAGATCATAGAGCGCCTCGGTGAAACAATCATTGTTGAACAATCACCTCAGTTCAGCGGCAAACAATTAATATTCGTAGTAAGGAGTAATACTCATGCCAAAACTAAAAACTCATAGCGGAACTAAAGACCGGATAAAAGTAACTAAAACTGGTAAGGTGCAACATGGCCACGCCTTTAAAAGCCACAATCTTTCAAAAAAGAGCGCCTCACGAAAGCGCACCTTTAGTATCCGAACAACCGTTACCGGTAAGGCTGCTAAATCAATAAAACGAAAGCTAGGAGTCTAACATGAGAGTAAAACGCGGCGTAACCACCCGTCATAAGCATAATAAGATCCGCAAAGCCACAAAAGGCATGAGTCATGGTAATCGTGTAAGTATTCGTCGTGGCAAACAAGCGATCGTACGATCACTGCAAAATGCCACACGAGACCGAAAAAATCGTAAGCGCACCTTCAGACAGCTCTGGAATATCCGCATCAACGCTGCTGCCAGAGAGAACGGCACAACCTATAGCAAACTCATACCAGCCCTAAAATCGGCTGGCATCACCCTTGATCGCAAGATATTAGCGGAACTCGCTGTAAATGAGCCTAAAGCCTTCACCTCAGTGGTAAATGCAACCAAAAAGTAACGTTTAAAGTTAGGTACAGAGAAAAACCACCTCTTGCTCGGGGTGGTTTTTCATGTGCCAGCCTATCTATAAGCCGGGTTCTGTTATTGCTAGCTATCTATCTAGCCTGTTAGTTGCCTAACAGATCAAGCGGGTTATGTACGCATATCTTAGCGGGAAACTATCGCCAAAAGGCAAATAGATATGCTACCTTGCAGCAGACAGGGTTTACCTCTCTTCTATGTCGCCATAGAAGACTGTGAGCTCTTACCTCACTCGTTTCACCTTTACCCCTTGTTAAAGAGGAAGTTTTGTTTCTGTGGCACTTTCCCTGGGGTTACCCCCGGTTGCCGTTAGCAACTGTCCTTCCCTATGCTGCCCGGACTTTCCTCCTCAAATAATTGAGGCAGCTAGCCGATAACCTGGCAGCAATATTATACCATATTTACATTACTATCTAGAATCCGGTTGACTTCACCATCGGCAAGTTTGTTAAGCTCGCGGGGTACGTGCGTAAAATCAACGTGCTTGAAATCTTTTACCAGTGACTGGACGATTGCGTATACAGGTTTTAAATCTTTATTTTTAACCTTATAGGTTCCTTTCATTTGATTTATAACGAGCAAACTATCCATATACACGTGGACTACTTCCGCGCCAAGTTGACGGGCGCGCTCTAGACCAAGTCGCAACGAGTGATATTCTGCCTGATTGTTAGTTGTGATATTTAAATATTCACCGTTTGTTTCTAAAACATTATCCTGCATATCCATGAGTACGTACCCACTAGCTGACGGACCAGGATTACCCCTGGAACCTCCGTCTCCATAGAGTTTGATTTCGCGTACTATTGTAGACATATTTACATCATTATTATTTAGTTTTTGTGGTTTTTGGAGTGGCCTGAAATCAAATTCGATGACTTTTACCGGCGTGTTAACATCAATTGGATCGCCATAGAAAATTGCCATTTGCTCATATAATTCTGCAGTCGATCCAAATTGTTCAAACGCTACGCCATCATCTAGACTTAAATCACCGAACCGCTGCTCTGTAACCTTATTGACACGCGCGTTGCCTACTACCTGCCATGATGTTGGGTCACTTTCTTTTACCTTATCGATGATAGCCACATTATCATTTACTGAAATATTTTTATCATCATGAACGCGTAAGGTTGCCGTTTGAACACCTTTTTGTACGTTTTCAGCTTCAATATGGTTAAACTTTAGGGTTTTCATTCTTATCTATTCTACCCTAGAATAGACTGCGTGCATATTAATGACTTTGATTACAAGTTGCCACAGAGCAAGATAGCTGTCCATCCGCCTGCTCAACGCGGTAAAAGTAAGCTTCTGATACTTAATAGAGATACCGGTAGTATAAGTCACAAAACATATACTAAAATGTGCGAATTTGTTCGTCCGGGAGATGTGGTAGTTCTTAATGACACTAGGGTGATAAAAGCTCGTCTGCTTGCAACTTCAGAAGATGGCAAAAAACGAGAATTCCTGCTACTAGAACGACATTCTCAAAATCTTAACACACACCGCTGGAAAGTACTCTACAAGGGCAAGGTTAAGGCGGGCCAGCTATATAAGGTTAATAAGGCGATTATTGCGGTAGATGCTGTTGAAGCTCATGGAATTGCTGAAATCTCGTCTGATGATGATTTATTAGCGCTCAGCGAGCAGGCCGGACATGTACCCTTGCCTCCGTACATACACAGAGAAGATACAGCTGAAGATACCTTACGCTACCAAACAGAGTTCGCTCGAGAGGTTGGCTCTGTCGCAGCGCCCACGGCGTCTTTAAATTTGACTCAAGAGCTCATCAATCAAATTAAAGCTAAGGGGGCGAACATTGCTTATCTTACCCTCCATGTAGGCATCGGAACCTTTTTGCCCATTCGCGTTAATATCATAGAGAATCATAAAATGCATAGTGAATACTTTGAGATACCTTCACGTACAACTGAGATGATACAAAAAGCTAAGGCAAGTGGTAATCGTGTTATCGCAGTCGGTACTACCGTTACCCGCACCCTTGAGCACTGTGCACCGCAAATTTTATCACAAAAACCTTCTGCCCTATCAGGAGAAGCCGATATTTTTATCTACCCTGGATACAAATTCAAAGTAATCGATGCTCTCGTCACTAACTTCCACGCTCCTAAAACGACCGTTTTAATGCTAGCAGCTGCGTTTGCGGGCTGGAACAACCTCAGGCCTGCCTATGAAGAAGCACTGGCACGTGACTATACATTTCTCTCATACGGCGATTCAATGCTTATACACTAATTATCGAATAAATCTTCTTTTCGGCTATCAATGTAATCAAGTAATTCTTTATACCACCGTGCAACCACTGGATGTGCAGACACCTTCTCGAGCATTTCTACTGCTTTCTCACGATGCATCTCATAGCTAATATTATTCTTTCTCCAGAAATATCCATCTGCTTCAACAATCATTATCACTGCTAATAATTTATCAAGCGCATACACGAAACGAGACTCTTCATCTTCCTGAGCCTCATAAAGTAATATTGCTCTCTGTAGGCCAGGAGTTGCAATAAACTCAATACCGATCTTTTCAATTGCAGCCTCTTCTCGTTCTGCTTTTGTCTCACGCCCCACCCTATCCTAAACAGAGGTGTCGCCGGCATACAGTTCAGGTAAATCATGGACAGTTGCATAATAAGTAATCTTGCCCGGATCCAATCCCAATTTCTCACCGAGTGCCATACCAACGAGCGTCAAGGAATAAGAGTGCTCTGCATCATTTTCGGCACGGCCCTCTGAATATGGCCACGGAATTGCGCGCTCGATTTCTGCAAATGGAACATAGGCACTATGAACCAAATGAGTAACATCTTCTAATAATAGTTTTTCTTGCATTGACTTCCTTTTGGTCGGGGTGACAGGACTTGAACCTGCGACCTCACGGCCCCCAGCCGTACGCGCTAGCCAACTGCGCCACACCCCGATAAGGTAAGTTTACTACAGATTATCAAATGTACGAGCCGCTCGGTCCTCACGGTCACCTTCGGCGACCCCGTCGCAACTTCTTTCAAAACAAGTTTTGAAGAGTTGACTCCCTTGCGGATTGCCACCGGCAATCCTCACCCCAGCCGTACCCGTATGTCCAACTGCGCCACACCCCGTCGTCAGAATCGACGGTCGCCTTCGGAAAACTACATTTTCATCTACGTTATAGTCGCTTCTTCCTCTCAAATTTGCAAATCCTCTCGCAAATTTGTATTAGACCGTAATCTAAAAACCGGGCCATCACCCTTGATTAATCTGATAAATCTAAGTGGGTTCTCTCAAGCAGTTACCACGGTAGCTACTGTATATAAGATCCCTATCAGAAGCTGTTAGATAATCATTGATGGGCGATGACCCAGCACTTACATTATACGCCCTGACCGGGTGACTAGCCTAGCAAAATCTCAAAGAAAAAGGCATTCACAAAACTTACTATGGGAATTAATACAGGGAATAGAATGAACATGAAGAGAAAAATTCCAGCTAGCCCAAAAGCTTCGATTTGCTCCATTACTCTTCTAAGCGGTTCAGGCGCTACCGCATAGAGCACACGAGAACCGTCCAGTGGCGGAAACGGAATCATATTAAACACAAACACCGCAACATTAATTTGTAAAAAGAGTGCTACGGCTTCATATAAGTCTGTACCAATTGCAATTGAAAAGATCCTGATCAGTGCAGCTGCTACAAAAGCAAGCAATAAATTGCTTAACGGACCAGCAAGACCCACCATTGCCGCACCAAACTCCCCGCCGCGTACGCGGTAGGGATTGAACGGTACCGGTTTTGCAATCAAGAACGGGGGCAGGCCTAACAGTAAAAGCACTAAAGGAAGCAAAATCGTTGTAAAAGGATCAATGTGTTGAAGGGGATTGAGCGTTAACCTTCCGAGGTCTTTAGCAGTAGTATCACCCAGCCAATGCGCTGCAAACGCATGCATTGCCTCATGAAAGCTCAGTGAAATTATTATACTAACCAATATTATCGCAATTGCGTTTATGCTAAATCCGTCCATGGCTTTTAAAGTATAACAAGTAAGTCTCTTGCTCAAAATATTGACATATAAGAGGTAAACCAGTACAATTAACACTTGTCATGCAAAAATGCGAATTAACCGGTAAAGGCAAACAGTTCGGCCACAACGTGAGCTTTTCTCAAAGACACACTAAAAAGGTGTGGAAGCCTAATTTACAGACTAAAACATTAGTTATCGATGGTAAAAAGGTGCGTATGAAGGTTAGTACCCAAGCAATTCGTACACTCAAAAAGAAAGGGCTTTTAGAGCCCGCACCGGCTTCATCAACTGAAAAATAAAAAGCCCCGAGGGGCTTTTTTTGTTTTAGTCACACCGCGGACGCAATAAATCGTTCACAAAATTATTATTGTTTCTCGAGCACTGTTAGCGAAGTTATCTCTGGTAAATCGCTCCTTTTTACTTTAAGCTTAGGTACCGTTTCTTTCGCCTCCATACCTAGTTGGCTGATCGCTTCAGATAACTCTAACTGTGGTACAGGATAATTCATGCCTTTAACGGCATAATTTGTGGGGATGATAAGCTTTGGTTCAACTGTTTTTATCACTTTTAGGGCGCCTACGGGGTCAAGAGTATAGCCATTTCCACCTACCGGAACCAGCATAATATCAATAAGGCCGATCTCCTCAAGCTGCTCGTCGGTCAGCTCAGGATAAATATGCCCGACGATCAGCACCGTAATATCTTCAGCCGTAACCTTATATATAGTTGCGGATTTTTTGCCTTCTTCATCAACATGAGAACGAGCAGCTACACCCTTGATCGACATGTATGAAACTTCGTACTCACCAGGCTGATCAATAACGATCTTTGGCTCTGACGCAGGTAAGCCGTGTGCTGACGTATATAGCGCGATATCACCCGACTTCAGAGGCGACTTGCCTCCAAGTTCCGCCACGTTGTCATCAACAACAAGAGCAGCCTGTTTAGTTGCTATCCGTACACAGTTAGCGCCAAAATATTGAAGTTCCATTCTTTCTTTACCTCCTAGTTATCAAAACGATGTTTCTTATCAATCAGGATTTGCTTCTTTGCAGCGGCCAGCTTAACCAAAAACCTATCTTTAACCTGCTCACGATAATCGTACTCTTTATCATCCATTATGACAAAGCGGATCTCTTTACCCTCTTTGGCTTCCATTTCGCTGATGTATTTATTCATTTTAGTTTGATTAATATCACCGACCACTAGCATGTCAATCCCGCTAGACTCATCTCTTGTAAATTGCCCTGTTAGTATAGCTAGCTCTACGTTGCCAACTTTTTTTAATGCCGCAATTTCGTCGGTGTCTTCAGGTGCAGACACCTCTTTGCCAACTTGCGTAAGCATCTTTGCTCCGCCTCTGCCAAAGATGGCCGCTAAAGCTTTGTAATAATCATATTGCTGATTTACCTCATAATACAGACGATTGTTATTGTTATCTGACGAAATAATACCGATACTTAAGAGGTTTGCGAGCTCTCTGCGTACTGAGTTTATCTGCTCATCAATCTTTCGTGTTATCTCACGAACATAAAAAGAACGGTTGGGGTTAGAAAAGAACAGCTGTAGCAGCTTTACCCTTGTCTTAGACCCAAACAGTTGTTCAACCATATGAACATTGTAACAGAAACGGACTCAACTTTTTCGCAATAATGTTGTTACAAGTTCAACAGCTTCACTCTGTTTTTCAACCCAGTGAATACTTTTATTACGCTTAAACCAGGTTCGCTGACGCTTGGCCAAATCTTTATCGCCCTTAATAAATCGTTCTTTTGCCTCATGGAGGGTAATACGACCATGGATATACTCTGCAAATGCTCGATACCCGATACCTGTCATCGCAGGCGCATCCCAACCATACTTCTTACCCAATCCCTTTACTTCTTCTATAAAGCCCTCTTCGATCATTTTTTCAATCCGTAGGGTGATACGTTGCGTAAGGTCGTCTTTTTCTCGTCTCACACCAATCACTAGCGTATCTGAACGCAATTCTTGCATTGTTTTGTTGTCAAAATTATAGCTATAAATCACTGAATCAATATACAAACCCGTTCCACCCGCCATTATGGGCAGTTTACCGCGCGAATAAATATCAGTAATTGCCGCTTTAGCATCTTTCTGAAAGCGTGCTGCGTTGTATTTTTGATCAGGCGTAGTTACATCAAGCAAATGATGCTTAACTCGCGCCCGATCATCCGAGCTTGGTTTTGCAGTACCAATGTCCATGCCCTTATAGACCGTACGAGAATCAGCGGCAATAATCTCTCCATCGAATCGTTCGGCCAGATACATCGCCAAGTCGCTTTTGCCACTAGCCGTTTCGCCAACAATCACAACTAGGGGCGCTACTCTGGTTGCCATAGCAGCCCTACAATATCAACTTGGTAATCTTTAACCTTGATTCCTTCTTGCTCGAGCACTTGTTGATGACCGGCTTTACCGCCAGGATAACCACTAGCTAAACCGCCGTGTTTATTTACGACACGATGCCATGGCAAATTTGGGTCACCAAAATGAGCTATGCCACCTACAATCCGTGCCGCCCTTGGATTGCCGCACAAAGCAGCCAGTTGACCATAGGTCATAAGTCTACCCTCTGGTATTTGGGCTACTATGGCCTCAACGTTGACCTTAAGGTTTTTTTCCATTAGCTTTAGATTGTTTTGCCACACCGATAATAAGACAAGCTACCAACAACACAGCCAGTAGAGGCAAGGCAATTGCAATGACATCGACCGCCAACTCAGCATTGCGTAACTTGGCCTCTGCCCCAGAACCTCCTTCACCCACAGATCCGTAAACAGGCAAAAGTACTGCCGGCACTATAGCGACAGGGATTAGAAATAGCAGAATGCCGCAGATTATGGAAATCTTCAGATAAATATTCAGTTTTTTCTTTGGCTTAGCGAGCATTTTAGAAATTACTGCCTTCTTGTGCGACTTTTTGCAATAACTCATCAACGGTAAGCTCGGCTATCTCTTCCAAATCTCTACGGACGCGAGGGGTAACTTTGCCGCTTGCCATTTCTTTTTCACCTATAACAAGCGTGTAGGGTATCTTCATCATTTCGGCGGCGCGAATTTTTTTACCAACAGATTCGTTTGCATTGTCTATTTCTGCTCGCAGACCGGATTCTTTAGCTTGCTTGGCTAGTTCTTCTGCGAATTTAACAGTAGGTTCTTCTTGATTAACCGTAATAATCCGAACTTGTTCAGGTGACAGCCAAACTGGTAAGTTTCCGGCAGTCTTTTCAAGCAAGAAAGCCATAAAGCGCTCGAACGCCCCCATGATAGATTTATGAATAACGTATGGGTGTTTTTCTTTACCATCGGCGTCAACATACGTAAGGCCCATTCTCTCGGGTACAAGAACATCTATTTGCACAGT
Organism: uncultured Candidatus Saccharibacteria bacterium; assembly: GCA_964426755.1. Classification (GTDB taxonomy): domain Bacteria; phylum Patescibacteriota; class Saccharimonadia; order Saccharimonadales; family JAGQNJ01; genus CAYRRR01. The sequence goes on from CAYRRR010000005.1 coordinate 16,766, forward strand.
TGCAATGGTATCTTCTTTACCAAGCACATTATTAGTTTGGACATCAAGCTTCGGACCATAAAAAGCTGCTTCGCCCACACCCTCTTCGTATTTGAGCTCTAATTCATCCAGCACTTCTCTGATTACTTGTGCGGCATGGTCCCATTTGCTACTCTCTTCAGCAAATTTATCTTTTTCAAAATCAGGTAACGACAATCTGAACCAATAATCATCTATGCCCGTCTGGCCGTAAACTTCTTTAAACATCTTTAGTATTGCAATAAATTCATCTTTTAGTTGATTCTCGGTCGCATAGGTATGCGAGTCATTTTGCGTTATCGGACCGCGCATGCGAATTAAGCCTGTTAAGGTGCCAGAAAGCTCATACCGATACAGTCCCGCGTGTTCACTTAAGCGCAGTGGTAAATCACGATAACTTTCTACCATACGTTCATAAATCATATGGTGATGAGGACAATTCATAGGTTTAATGAAGAACTGATTGCCCTCTTCGTCTTCTTTGGTGGCATACATGTTCTCAAGGTAATAATCGGCGTGACCCGATCGTTCATACAGTTTGCGCTGCGTTAAAACCGGTGTAGCAACATATTGATAGCCAGCTGCCTCTTCTTTATCACGCATATAGTCCATCAAGATTTTCTTAATACGCTCACCTCGTGGCATAAGAAGAGGCAAGCCTGCACCCACATCCGGCGTAATAAAGAACAGTTTAAGTTTTTCGCCTAAGATCCGATGATCACGACTCTTAGCTTCTTCAAGCAGCTTGAGGTATTCATCAAGCTCTTCTTGAGTTTCAAATGCCACGCCGTAAACACGTTGCATCTGGCGGTTTGACTCTTTGCCGCGCCAGTAGGCACCGCTAACTCGGAGCAGCTTAAATGCTCCGACCTTACCAGTACTTTCAACGTGCGGGCCACGACATAAGTCCGTAAACGAACCGTTCTTATAAAACGACACTGCTTCTACCTTACTATCTTCACCTGCTTCAACCCCCAATTCATCGGTATCAATATCTTTTGCGGCGGTCGTTCCAGCTCTTTTTAGGTCATTCAACAATTCTTCTTTATATGGTTGGTTATTTTCTTTTGCCCATTTAATGGCTTGGTCGATCGGCAGCTCAAATTTTTCAAACAAGTCATCAGCAGCTATGATCTGCTTCATGTCTGACTCTAATGTCGCAAAATCTTCATCCGACAGTGTGTTGTCACCTAGATCTACATCGTAATAAAAACCATGCTCTACTACGGGCCCGACCCCAAACTTGGCCTCTGGCCACCTCTGCTGAATAGCGGTTGCCATAATATGAGCCAAGCTGTGACGCATCGCATATAAATGTTGATCGTTATCTGTCATGTATTCTTCCTTAAAAGTAATAATATCAGTTTAGCGACCTCTTATAAAGGAAAAAGAGTAGCCCGGGCAAAAATCATACTTTTTGCCCGGCTCTGGTGAGAAAAACCGTAGGTTTACTCACATCAAATTAAAAGTACCGCTTCAATGTTCTCGCAAATACATTTAAACGGTACTTCTGTGGTGTTTAGTATAACACACCTCGGCAAAATGCCACCTAACACATTGTTAGTATACATAGGCTAGTATTAAAATGCTAGTACTTTGTTAACTTTCTTTTCCACAGCTTTTTGCTTTGTAAAAGGACTCCCTCCTGTTTCCGGACAGAAACCACTCAATGAGAAGATTCATTGAGCTGAAAGAAGGACGGCTGGAAGGCCAAACTAAAAAACACGCTACTCGATCGCGTGTTTTAAGGGTTGGTCGGACTCACCTCCGACGTGTTGGGCGGTACAGGATATCGCCCATTGGGCTCTTCCCTGCGGTGCTCGAAATAACTCTGAACAAGCTCAATTACTTCTGCGCTCCTCGTTCACCGAACCTTTGCCTCGAATCAATACGATCGACCAGTTTCTATGCAGCCGATGGCTCCGCAGAAACTGGTGGGCGGTACAGGATTCGAACCTGTCACCTCAACAACGTCAATGTTGCGCTCTAGCCAAATGAGCTAACCGCCCTTTTTACTTGATAATTTTACCAAAAACAGGGGTAAATATCAATTATTCCCTCGATATTTTAATGAAGCGTGGCATATTATCAACCTCTTCCATCCAGCTAGAAACTGGGCGCACAAACTCAACACTAGGTTCATCGACATTGACATAACGAACCGCAACCTCATCAGTCGCCTCTGTGACAACGAAGCCCAGCACTTTATATATGTGCTCATTTTTATAGTGTTGATACTCACCGCTAACCTCTATAAATTCAGATGCGCGAAAAATCTCTAACCTCAGCTCGTTAAGCGATTTATGACTCATCCTCTATACTCCTCGCAGATGCGTTGGAGATAGCGGATATTATGGATGCTTGCCAGTGTGCCCGCTAAAGGCTCCCCTACTTTAAACTGATGACGCAAGAAGCCCTTACTAAAGCCTTCAGTGCACGCATAACAATCGCAGCCGGGATCAATTACAGAGGTATCCGTTGCAAATTTTTCATTCGTGAGATGCAGCTTCTTGTCACCCGCTACCCAAACAGTGGCATGGCGAGCGTTTCTGGTTGGCAAAACGCAATCGAGCATATCGATGCCATGCTCTATAGCAAAGCGAAGATCGACCGGGTCGCCTACTCCTAGCAAAAAGCGTGGGCGTGGCGAATTGTCATACAACGGTGCTAAGCACGCCAAGATGTCGTGCATATCTTCTCTTGACTCACCAACAGATAACCCCCCAATCGCTACGCCATCTACCGGCAAGCTTTGCACAATCTCTAAGCTTTGTTTGCGTAAAGCTTTATCAAGGCCACCTTGTACGACCCCAAACAGTAACGGCCTGTCTTCTGGCTTCATATCTTTTGTCAAACGCTGGAACTCTTTTAATGAGCGCTCTAACCAGCGATGCGTTCTATCAAACGCTTCTTTGGTGCGCGACCTACCCTGATCATCCAGCGCGGTTACATCATCGAAGGCAACCATCATGTCGGCACCTAGCTTTATTTGTATCTGCATAGACTTCTCGGGCGAAAGAAATACGTTATCACCGGTACGAGGGTCTTTAAAATACACCCCCTCTTCGGTAATTTTGTTGATATGTGCCAAACTAAACACTTGAAAACCGCCAGAATCAGTTAAAATCGGCAATGTTTGCTTTGTAAACTCGTGTAAACCACCTAAAGAAGCGACTGTGTCTTCACCCGGCTGCAAATGCAAATGATAGGTATTTGCCAGCACTGCCCCAACACCAGTATTTTTTACCATATCTGGAGTTAATGACTTCACGGCACCTCTTGTACCGTCCGGCATAAAGGTGGGTGTCAGCATGTTTCCTGCTCGCGTTCGCACAATGCCATGCCTTATACCGTTTATGGTATTATGTAGCGTAAATACAGGGGTAGTCGTCGTGGGTGTCATTGTTGTTATTATATCATCTTCTACCCACCTATATTGACACTTTGTGGGTAGATTGGTAGTATGTATTCGTTAAACGAGGCAACTCATTAATGAGTAGCAACCAGCATAAGTCTTCGTTAGAGGACTTTAAGCTGTTCTACGAGGAGCTCGTGTTTACAGCCGGAAAGCGATCAGTTAACCGGTTACGAAGAACTCGTTTAACAGCGGCTGCCTCAAAGTAACATTTAGGTAGCAAATGAAACCCTTTTGCGGTACTTGAGAGACATCGTAAGAGGGTTTTTTGTTTTCCCCACATATTTTCATAAGTTATCCACTAGCATTATTTATAGCGTTATGACAATATATAGACATGGTATGCATATTTTGTGATGGAGATACGGCCGTTGTAAACTCTCGCTTGCAAAAGCGTGAGAACAGCGTGTGGCGTCGCCGTAAATGCCCAAACTGTCTCGCAATTTTTACTACCATAGAAGAAGCAGACCTGTCGTATAGCATACGGGTTGCCCCTGAGAGCCAAAATGAGGCCCTTACGCCGTTTTCAAAGCCTAAACTCCTCATGAGTATATATGAGTGCTGCAAACACCTTGAGGAGCCTGAGAATACCTCTGAGGCGCTAACCCGAACCGTTATATCCAAGCTGCTGAACAAAAAGTCTGCCCTAATTCGTAAACAAGATATAAAGCAGACTACGTACGAGGTGCTGCATCGCTTTAATGCGGCTGCCGGCGTGCAATACGCTGCCTTTCACCCTATAAAAAACTAATCACTCAGTACTATGCCCCGTAACAGTCTTGCCGGTATCAGTCTTCACGGCCTTCTCTGTCACGTCAAACTTATCAAGATACTTGCCAATCAATAATCTGGTTTGCGCATTTATGGCCGACAAAGAACTGTAAACAATACTTGTTAACGGCAATAATACCCATTGCACCATCATCCACAGCGTTCTGCGCCGCTTATAGCGCTTTGGCTTTGGCGGTAACGCTTTTACCCCTAAGAAGAATGTCACCAAAATACCGGTCAGGGCTATGGTCTGAATACGGCTTGCAAGTAACGGTAACTGGTTAGAAGCATAATCATTCGGGTTAAACAGTGCCGGTATAAAGGCAGCAAAGGCCAAGATTAAAGGTGCGGTTGACCAGCTAATGTGCCCCTCTAATAACCGTAAGAACTTAAAGAGTTTGTCCATTTTAGGAATATTGTTGGGTGTAAACCAAGCTTTATCAGCCACATAGGCTATATCTGAGGCTCCGTATGCCCAACGGCGCATCTGGATAAATTGAGCACGTAGTGTCTTGCGGTAGGTTTTATCTAAGACAGCATCCTGATAAACCGGCAAATAAATCGGGTATACCTCGTATTTTCCTTCAAACGCGAAATAGCTACGCCAAAACTGATGACCATCTTCTACGATAGTGCGCACGCTCCAGTAGTCGGTCTCTATTAACCCTTGCATACTTTGCGCATGAGAGGCAAAATTTCTCAACATATGCGGCCGAAGCGACAAAATTATATTCCAAAACGAGTTACCCGTCGCCACAACACGCATAGGTGCAGGTACGTCCCAAATATTGCTTGTATATTGCGGTATCGGCTGATATGAAACATGGATCGGGTCAATTGATAACACAAACGTATAAGTTAAAGCCGCCAAATAGTTAATATGCGGCCGATTATCAGAATCTAACGTAGTCACTATCACGTTTTTTGGTTCGATTTTCTGCTTGGCAAGATACCGCTCAAGCTCTCTTGCGGCATACGTTATGTTGCCGCCTTTACCGATAACTTCATTTGGAATGTCTTGAGGATGCTTGACTGCAAAAATATGCCCAAACTTGCTTTTATAATCCTTCATTAACTGTTCGGCCTGCTTCTCTACCGCTTCGCCGCCTCGCTCTTCATAGGCCAGCACCAAAATCACCTTATCCATATCGTAATGAGAATCAAGCACCGATTGAAATGTGGGCTCTAATACTTCACGACTCTCGTTATAGGTAGCAATAATAACCGCATGATAAATATCATCCGGCTTAAAGGTCTGGCTGTTTGCGAGGCGCTTTAGGTTATCAAAGTGCCAGTTGGGTAAATCTTTTGTTTTTTGATAGTCTTTCTCTGGACTTTCTAGCTGAGTTAACATTTTTGGCCAGTTAAGCTTTTGGTGCTGTTGCATTGTTCTCCACCCCTGAATAACGCGCACATTAAGCCCCACAGCTCGCGCAAACCACAGCAAGAAGAAAGCAATAACCAAAATGGCCGTTACGTGAGGAGCAAACAAACTCAGCACAAACGGCAAAATTAAGATAGACCACGTAATCAAGCCTGGCAGCATTTCAAAGAAACGATAATGCCGGCTTTTTTCAGATTGTAGGGGTATTTCGATGTTTTTCATTATCGTAAGGCCAGTAACGCGTTACCGACAATTATGGTTAACATCAGCAGTAATATGCAAACCGCCGATATTGCAATAGCATACGGACGGCGGATTTTGTAAGCCCTCATACTTAAGAGCACCTGTATGCCCAGGACAATGATGCCAAACAGCACAAAACTGATAAAGGTGGTGCTGTCGCCTACTTTAAATGCACCTAAGCCCAGGTTGGCACGATATTGCACAATGTAGCTACCGCGGCTGCTATCAAGCCGTAACAGTACGAGAAAGGTGTTCAAGACGGTTAAAAACACGCCCGAACTTAAAAGCAACAAAATTAAACGGTCGTGAAAATAATTTTTTGGTATATGCATTTGAATAAATTATAGTGCTTCAGCCTGAAATTATCTAGAACGAGTTACTGGTGCGGGATACGAGAATCAAACTCGTACCTCTTGCTTGGGAAGCAAGCGTACTATCACTATACTAATCCCGCATTGGAGCCACCTGCCGGGATTGAACCGGCGACCTACACGTTACGAATGTGTCGCTCTACCAACTGAGCTAAGGTGGCACGTTAACTTCAATATTGTAACAGATTGCCAACAGATACAAATTCTGCTAAAATTTTATGGTTGTGTTTAGGATTTAGATTGTTGGGCTCGTGGTGTAGAGGCCTAACATGCCTCCCTGTCACGGAGGAGATCGCCGGTTCGAATCCGGTCGGGCCCGCCATAGAAAACGCCTCAATCCTTGCGATTGGGGCTTTTTCTATTTTGAGACTTGTCTCGTGTTGCGAAGTGATGATGCCGGTGCGTTCGCAACGAAAGCGCGCAGGTACTTGTACCGAGCACATGAGGAAGCGGTTCGATAGAACCATCCGATTAGATCTGCCTATTGACTTTTTATACTGTTTATGCTAATATGTATTTATACACCATTAAACCAAACATATGATAAACACCACCTTACCCGCAGACGAAGAACAGCTTACGCAAACTGAAAACACCATAAAAGAGGTGCTTGAATCGGTTGAGCTTAACCCATCTGCGCTTGACCCAATTATAATTGAGCGCCTGGCGATATTGCATGAGGCCACCCCTACTGTAGAAGATGAGTTGCGAGCCATTACTATGTCTCAGGCTGTTTTTGACACCGCGGCCGAAGCTGGTCATGCTTACTCTGAAGAAGAAAAACGAACCGTAATCATAGGCTCACTATTTACTGATATTGGTAAAAGCGGCCCTAAATCAGCTACGCCCGAACAGTCTAAGCTGATAGCATCTATTTTTAATGTCGAGAACCTGCCGCCAGAAACAGTCAACGGACCAATTGAAAGTTTTATTGATAATTATTTTGGTGAAGATGCAGAAGCGGCTAAATCACAATTAGCAAAACTAGGGCTCGACCTTACAAAGCTAAAAATGAGAGATCTCTACAACCTCCATACCCTTTGGACACTAGAGTTAACGGTTGATTCTGGCATTCCTGAAGAAGCCGTCGCTGCGGCTGCTTCACATCATAGATTGCGCGGCGATAACCCGGGATCTATCTTGAATGATGATGACACATTTACGCATGAGTTTGGCACTAACGGCAAATTTGATCGAGCAGAAAAATTAATTGCCGCCCTTGATATGTATGACGCCTTTACCCGCAGGTCTGGGCTCAGTCACGAAGAAGCGCTATCTGCTCTTTCGGGTTGGCTGCAAAAAACGGCTGGCGGTAAATATGCCGATGACACTGAACTGAAACAAATTCTTCAAGACCTTGATGCAGCCACATCAGCCAAAGTGTCTGATACTGCCAACTAAAGCACCGGTACAATACCCTACAAAAGCCGCATTATTTTGGCTTTGAGGTAAGGTGCCAGCCAGAACAGACTGGGCATTTATACACCCGTGACGGCCTCCCTAATTTTTTGAGCAGATTGATTTTCTTTATGGCTGCTTGTGCTGCGGCATCGCTAGAATACCGTGTTTTACGCTTACACACCTCTTTTTCTTTTGCTGTAGACATGAATGTATAGTAGCAAAGAGGTGCTGCTAGAAAAAAATAAATCAATGCGTTACATTGGTGATCGCGATAGATCTTTAGTGCTTATCAAGGAATGCGCTAACTTGAGGTTCTACTTCTGGCGGTAAGCCTTGGCGCTCGCGCAATTGTCTTGTTATTGCTGCTACCACCGATGTGATAATTTCTTCTTTTGATAGTGGCGTGAACTCAACAAAGGTATTGCCACGATCAAGCACGTTATCGCGCGGTGCATGAGGAACGCTCTCCATATTTGCTGCATGGCCACTCATAGACTCTATTTTAGAGCTTTTTCTATGTTGTTGCTTGCGATTAGTGCTTAAAATATCCATGATAAAACAACAAGTAGACCAATTACTGCCAGAATGCCCCAGACTATGTTCATAATCACCTCCTTTCAGTTGACCATGATATTGTAAGCCGAGCGGCAATTGCCTTCAGCGATAATTCTTACAGATCACTAAATAGCCATGTGCGTACACGATAATCACTTACTGTAAAATAATTAATTAAGCGTTATAAGTTTTTTTGATATGGTTTAGAAATGATACGGGTATTATTTGGGCGAGTTTTTTTGATCATACAACTGGCTATAGTAGTCCGTCGAATGCTAAAACTGCTTGGTAAATTTCAGCAGCAAAAATAAAAACTTCCCGGTTTTTTTGCGGGAAGTTTTTACTGCTTTATCGTTGTCGGAACGATGAGCCGCGATTGAAGCCGCCGCCACCGCCTGAACGAAAACCGCCACCAGATGGGCGCTCTTCGCGTGGGCGTGCCTCGTTGACGACAATTTTGCGTCCACCAAGATCACTACCATCAAGTGCCTTGATAGCAGCTTGTGCTTCTTCAGCAGATTCAAACTCCACAAAACCAAAGCCTTTTGAGCGGCCTGATTCTCGGTCTTGGATCACTGTCGCTGAAGCAACCGAGCCGTGAGCTGCAAATAAATCTTGTAACTCTTGGTCGGTAGTACTGTAGGGTAAACCCCCTACGTATAACTTACTAGCCATTAGATATTCCTTCTTATTTTTCTAAACCAGGTCGACCTATCTTAACTCACACACTAAAAACAATGGCTAGCAAGAATCCTGTTGCCTAATTTTACCTTTTTTTGGTCAATAATGCTACCGTCTTTCGCCAATTGGCACATCAGCCGCCTCTGGCTCTGGCAGCTTAATGTATGTGCGGGTTGGCTGCTTGTCTTTGCTATCATTTAAAAACTCGTTTATGTCTTTAAAATTAAAGACAATGTGGGCCGCTTTTGCCTTGTTGCCTTCTTGAATCTCGAGTAACTTATATATTTCTAAACCATTGCCAGTGTGCACGATATCTGAAGTCTGGCCGGGTTGTAGCGTAAATATGGCGTTGAGTGCCTTCGGGTTAAGATCTCGGTTAGACTTTTCAATCAAAAAGCCAAACTCTCCGCCCGCATCTTTAGAAGACACATCGTCAGAGTAACGCTTAGCAATCTCGGCAAAATCTCCGCCCGCTTTTATTTCAGCTAAAGCGGCATCAGCCCTACCCTTTGTGTCGGTATCAAGTGTAGCCAGTACTTTTTGACGCAATAAGTTATCACGTGCGTAGCGCTTGAAGTCAGCTCGCGACCAACCAAAGTATTGCCGCAACACGTCTTCAAGCACCTCATCGGTACTACCAAGCCGCTCCTGGTTGCGTAGCAAGGTAATTTGATCCTCTACCTCTCTGTCCGAAACTGTGATGTTTTTATCTTTAGCGATTTTTTTAATATATGCATCGTCAATAACCTTCTCAAGCGCACGACGCTTATACTCATCAAGCTGCTGTTTGCCCACTTCGCTGTTAAAATCAAGTTTCTGTTGATTTTCGTAGTAGTGCATGTAACGCCGAACCTCAAACAGGTAGTTTTCGTATGCTATAAACCGCCCACCCTGCCGTGCAATCGGAAACGGAATCACTTGCGTAGCCTTATATAGAAAGGTAGAAGTTGATTGCAAACGGTACAGCGCAATTGTGCAATAGGTAAAGAAGGCCACCAAAGTAATTAAAACAATCGACACCGTTAACAAAACAATCTTGTGCTTTGAATGCTGCAATGGATAGATGTATTTGCGGGCACTACCTAGTACCTCTTCACGGTGTTCTGCCACTGTATCATTGGTGATGCGCGGCAAACTCGTGACAGGTATAGCCTCTTGTTGTTTCTTGCGTCGAAGCTTTGGTTTTTTAAATTTCTTCAAGTGTTTCTTCATTTTCATCCCCACTCTTAATTTCTGCTTCATCCATAGGCTCAGCCTCAATCCCCTCTTGCCTCAAAATTTCATTAATCTTTCTAATGACTTCTGCAGGATGATATACCTCGTGAACAACCAAGTCCCCCATGTATGTTTGTATAATTATTGTACCAAATCCAAGCAGCGTTGCCTGCACTCCCTTAATTTCATAGTTAGTTGACTGGATTTTATTTAGCCCTATATCTACTACCGATTTGCTAAAGAAACCCTTTTGCGATATCTGCACAAACCGTTGGTCAGTAACAATAAAGATGCTGTAATACCATAAAATCCATGAGGGTAAAAATAATAAAAAAGCCAATACAAGCCCGCCAGCCATCCCCCCGTAAAAATACGACATTTCCGGCTTAATAAGAGCCGGGATGGTGCCGAGTAGTATGGCAAACATTGATATCACCAAGCCCTTACGCATAACGATGGGGTGTTTTCTAAACGTGTATAACACCTCTTCATCATCAAACTGGTCTGCAAATTCTTTTTGAGCGGCTTTTTCTTTTTTTGCCATAACCCTATTCTACTCTACTTTGACTTATAGATGGTACCCTGGGAGGGAGTCGAACCCCCAACCTTTTCCTTAGGACGGAACCGCTCTATCCATTGAGCTACCAGGGCGGATTCATATTATTATAGCGGAGAGTACTATAGGTCTGAGCGTATAATTGACAGGCCATCATGCAAGCACTCCTAATTAAGCTTGAGTTAATTGCTCGTGAACTGTCTTGTATGCAAATAGTTCGTTTTCGTCAAACCACATCTTTATTTCTTGTTCGGCCTCTTTAACAGAGCCAGAAGCATGAACAATATTTGCAGCACCCTTCTTTTGCAACGAAGCCCTACCAAGACTGAGGTGCGCATAGTCTCCACGAATTGTGCCTGGCAAAGAATCTTTAGGCCCGGTGTTTCCTACCATCTTGCGAACAATCTCAACCGCATGGCCACCTTCAAGCACAACGGCAATCACGGGAGCGCTCTTCATAAAGTCGCGGGTAGCCTCTACAATCATTTTGCCAATCTCTTCTACAGACTCGCTGTACTCAACACCATAGTTATCCCAGTCTTCTTTAGTTTTGTTACCCACTATCGGAATAAGGTCATCGGGGTAATGATTTCGGAGCAACTCCATCTCAGGTATCATCATCTTCATCCCAATTATCTTAAGGCCAACTCGCTCAAACCGCGTGATTATCTCACCCGCAATCGCTCTTTGCACGGTATCAGGTTTCAAAATAACTAAAGTTCTTTCCATTATTAATGCTTCCTTACAATTTAGTGTTACTGTTTATTCTAACAGATAGCACCGCCCTGATAAACCCCATACATTCAAAGTGTCTTAAGAGCTAGTCCGGCCGGACTAGTTATGTGATTGTGAGTGAAGTCATTTGGTAATGTCGTACAATATAGATATGTTGTTTTCAAAAGCAAAAACTGATTTTCTAGAATATCTTGAAATTGAGCAAAATCGCTCACAGCGAACAATCCACAATTATGACCATTACCTTACCCGATTAGAAGATTACGGCGGAGACATTCAAGTTGAAAATATTGATCAAGAATTTATTCGCAAGTGGCGTTTGTGGCTAAACAGGCTCGGCACCAACACCAGCGAAGAACTGCAAAAAAACACTCTTAATTATCATCTTATTGCACTCAGAAGTTTTTTAAAGTGGTGCGCTAAACGCGACATTAAAGCTTTACCTGCAGACAAAATAGAGTTAGCAAAAGTTGTTCGTAAGCAAGTTACGTTTTTAAATAACGATGAGTTGAATAATTTATTTGCTCAACCAGACACCCACACGTTACAGGGGTTACGAGACCGCGCAATTCTAGAATTACTTTTTTCAAGTGGTCTGCGCGTTTCTGAACTCGTTAGCCTTAACAAAGAACACGTTAATTTAAAACGCCAAGAATTTATGGTGCGCGGCAAAGGCCAAAAAGACCGTCCAATATTTATTAGTAATGCTGCTGCGGACTGGCTGAGCAAATATATAGAAACGCGAAACGATACTATCCCTGCCCTCTTTATACGTCATGGCAATAAAAAAGAAAGTCCTGATAGGACAGGCAATTACCAGCGACTTACCGCACGAAGCGTACAGCGCATGGTTAGTCGTTATGCGTTGCTGGCGGGTATAACCAAACATGTTTCACCGCACACACTGCGCCACAGCTTTGCCACCGACCTGCTTATGAACGGCGCTGATCTTAGAAGCGTACAAGCCTTGCTTGGGCACAGCAATATTGCCACCACCCAAATCTATACACACGTAACTGACCCCCACCTAAAACAGGTCCATCAAAAATATCACAGCAAAGACAAAGCATCCCGCTGATGATACAGAGAGCTATGGGTGTAGATTATATTTGAGCCTTAAGGAGCAATTGAAGTACTTTTGCTTCTAGTCTGAGTTGGTGACGAGCAGAGATTACGCACCTCAGCACTATCGACTTCAAATTTCTTACAAATTGAGTCAGTCGTCTCTAGCGCCGCTTCCGGCATAAATCCACCATAATTATGCTGAAGGCTGCTGTCATTGTAGGGGATGCGCATTCTTACACGACGTAATACATCCGCCGCCTTGCCTGTAACATCAATATTTATTTGTCCACCCACTAAACTAACCCGTTGATTCGAAGCATCGAACCCCTCGATATCAAGGCTCATCTTTTTATACAATGGCTTTATATGTAAATAAAATTCTCTTTGAGGATTCGTAATGTTGATCTCGACATTACAATATTTAGGAGTGCTGGCTGCATTGCATCTACCATCTACAAACGCACCTTGTTGTGGCCTTACTTGACCAAGCGCGTCACCCGGATTATATGCAACCTGCCCAGATTGGCCTGAAACGCTATGCGCAGCCGGATATAAGAACATGGTTTGAGATTCGCTTAATAACCGGTCCCTCGTTAAGCTACCGCCGTTAAACCCTGGAATTATAGTTGCCCTGACGACACCAGTTTTAGTGGTACGATCATTCAGCGGAAATGATTTTTGCGGTAGGGCATGTTCAGTTGCCCGAGGTCCAGATTCAAATGATACACTTCCGTCAACGTTTTGCCAGCTAATGCGAATTTTTTGAATTGGGCTACCATTTGAGTTAACAGGCACCACGAAAGAACCATCAATCGGGTCAAGCGAAGAATATGTCAGATTTGGCGGGTCTTGATCTATGAGAACGCAGGTATACTCAACATTATCTTTTATGACATTGTTGAAACTAAGGCCATTAACGGCAGCTGGGTTCTTAAAATCCTGACAATTATTGATATTGCCCGTCAGCAAGCCTGAACGAATTGCAAGCGCGACATCTTGAGCGGCTGATTCTGCGGCGTATAACGCCTGAGAACTCAGTTGCCTATCTAGTGCTTGTCGTTGCTCGCGCCTTACAACAAGCGCAAAACTCGTAACGATTAGCGTGACCAGCACCATAATTATGATCGTTACCGTTATGGCTACCGCTCCGCTTTCATCCCTTGATAATCTGAAGTATTTACCGAATACTTTCATAGTTATGCTTATTGTACACCTAGAGGCGTCTCAATACCACCGTATTATACTGAGCCACTGCACACCATTGACTCCCAGCTACTGCCGTTTTGCACCTGCCGGTTCCTAAATCAATCAATTCTTTATCGCCGTAAATCACGGTTACTTTAACTTCATATAAGTTATCTGCTTTAGGGGTTATCTCAAACTCATGTAACCGCATGTTTTCGCCTAGCAAACTCTCACCGTTACTAGCAGGAGGATTGCTTGATAGATTTAATGGCGGATTAGTTGCGCACTCTGCAGCATTGCCAACTTTGTCTCGCCAGACAGCATGCCTAATTTTACCCTGACTAATGCCACTTGGAAGACTCTTATTTACCTGCATATTTTTTGTAATAGTATATCGTTGGTTGCCGAGACAATAAGACTTTCTAGTTGCAGAGCTACCCATCTCATTATTAATTCCGCCGCCAAATGAAGTAGAGGTTGACTCCATATACTGCGATCCTTCAAATTGAATCGGGCGCGAAATATTCTCTACCAATGTACGGGCAGCATCCTGCGTACGCGACATAACAACACCTTTGTAGTACATTTTACTGATATGCAATACGGATATACTGGCGCCCACCAAAATAGTCGACAGAATTGCAGTAGCAATTAACAACTCTACTATGGTGAATCCTTTACTATCTAGCTTTAGCTTCATTTAATATGTTCCTTTATAGACAAGGTAAAGAACTTCTTGACCGCCACCACCTGAACGATCCCAGGTTGCATTAACGGTATAAATAACCTCTCTGTATGTAAACGATCCGACTGCTACAGGGGGCTTTCGCTCAGTTTGAATGGCGATATGATACCTGCCACTCACAACACATTCACTCGGATAAGAAGTTAGGTTATTCACGGTACTGCTTGCCGCAGCGTTTGCCGTGGTAAGATCATCTTTCATGCAGTAAAATGGCGGCCTACCTGGTACAGGAGCCGACTCTAGCTGGTTATACTGGCTTATGTCACCAGAGCTGTCGATAATATTCATCCTGGTTCGCAGCTTTTCAATCTGAGACTCTGCGGCTTTTAAAGCTTCGCTGCGCTCAAAGGCTATTCTTGTAGTATTCAGGCTTCTGGTTGCGATAGAAAAAGCACCGCCAATAATTGCGCCCAATACAGCCACTGAAATCATCACCTCTACAATTGTATCGCCCAGTTCGTTCAATTTTATGCGCATCGCGAACTCCAACCTGTACTGTTCTCAAAGATTTCAATTTTAGTTGCATTTGTGGTACTGGATTCACCCAAGGTTATTATGGCGTGCTGATTGGTCGTACCGCTTTTTAGACAAATAGCTACGCCCTGAGCAGGGTTGATAGGGGGTGATGCCGAACCAAGCTGTGAGCTTGCCTGACTTGAAAAAGGGTTTGTATTCAACCCTAGTTGCCCACTAAGTGGTATCAGTTGAATTTGGGCGCTACCTTGCGGCTCGTTGCTTCCACCCATGCTAACCGTACTGCTACCAAAGGTCTGTACGTAAGCTACCCCGTTGTGATTATCAGGACTAGTGCCCACTTTTACTTTTCTTACATGTAATCCATGGCCTAATTTATACTCTTCAATATTTTGTGGAATTGTAATTAGGCCTGGATTTGCCTCTGAAAGCTTCGTAGCTATCTGATTTGCATTTACACTTTTACGTCCATATATTGTGAATACCTTAATGGTGTCACACTTTTCTGCACTACTGCCAGGATTACAGCCTGTACCATCGCCACTACCAAATTGAATTGCCTTACCAAGAAATATACAGTCTACGTTTGTTCCTTGCTCGGCAGTTCCACCAACAACACCTCCACCAGTACATGTAAAGTTATTATTGGTCGGATAAAATCCGGTCGCGACATCATTATTTATTTGGCGCATTTTGGCTTCTAGATCGTTAACAGCATTTGTAAAATGAGTTCGTGGAATTCTAAACTGGAATAAAGCTAGACTAGAACCAACTAAAGCTATAGTAATAGCTAGCACTATCATGGTTTCAACCATCGTAAATCCGTCAACCTTGCGACGAACGCAGTGATTCATAGGAGAATTATAGCATAAGCACTGTCTATTATGCGTATAAAATAGCCCTTGAGTACCACTGTACGATTGTCGGTTCTGCCAAGAAAATAATCACGGTAGCAGTAATTAACAGCGGACCAAAGGGTATCATTGCCTTGGCACTTAATCGTTTCGTAAAAAGGAGCGGCAAAATTATAATTGTTCCAATTATAGAAGCTACAAATAAAAGCACGAGTGCGCTAATCGGACTCCCTGCCATCATACCAAGTGCAAATGCTATTTTGACGTCTCCCCCGCCAATCCATTTACCTTTTGACGCTTGAAATAATATCCAAAATAAACCTGCAAGTACCGCACCACCTGAAATAGCCACTAAGACATTTGTAAAACTTGATGTATGAATACCTCGTAAGATAGTTGTGAGACTAGCCATAATCGTAACGGCAGCTACCAGGCTATTCGGCAATATCATCCATTTTATATCATACACAAGCAAGGCTATTAATATGACTAGAGTCATCAGCCAAGCGACAAACAGCAGCATACCGTAGAACGTAAAATCGTATGGCCATAAAATAAAAGACATAACAAACAGTAGGCCTGTCAATAATTCAACTAATGGGTACTGTTTTGATATAGGCTTTTTACAGTAACGACATCTACCTTTTAGAAGAACCCAGCTAACAACCGGTATCAGGTCTTTAGGCGTCAATACTTTCTTGCAGTTTGGGCAAATAGAACGTTCTGTCTTCCAGTTTTTGTGGTGCTTTAGGCGCCACACAAGAGCATTAATAAAGCTACCGAGAATAATGCCCAGGATCCCTATTAAATAAATACTCATTTATCTTATATAGTAGCTTTTTATGTGCGTTAAAAAAAGAGCGTATTGTACGCTCTTTTTATTTAAGTTAAATCTCTACCTTAATTAACTTGTTGGCATTGTGCGACAAAGTTCGCAGGTGCGGGGTTGGCGGCAGGAGCGCCTGGAGACTCAATTAAGTAGGTGACTGTGACATCACGAACTGTTCCGCCGGTAGTACCAATTTGTCCACCACCACCAGCTGCACATCGCGAAGAAGAGCGAACATATGCGGTATCACGCACTAATGGATTGGGCAAAGCCTGGAATGCTCGGCTAGCAGGGATGTTCCAGTTTGGGTCAGCCATGCGACTATAGGATGCGTTTGCAACCTGCAGTTGAGGAGGCATAGCACCGGTTGGTATTTGCCCATTATTATTATTGATTAGCTCTTGAACAATACCGCCTACTTTACTGGCATCATTCTTAACTGCTGTATTTCGTGAATTACGCTGCAGCGCAGGTACTGCCAAAAATACAATAAGTATTATCAAACCCGCAATTGCTAAAACAATCAAGACTTCAATAATCGTAAAGCCTTCTTCTCTTTTAGTTTTATATTTTTGTAACATGCCTTGTTCCCCCTTTAAGGATATTTATTAAAGCATAATTGCTTATGGTTAAAATACTATGCCTTTTTACGTTTAAATGCAAGTTTTTTAATGTGCTAGATAATGTTCGTCTGATTAACCAAGCCGTATACCGGTAGCAAGACTGCCGCCACAATAATAAATGCGGTGATACCAAGTAGCACCATTAACACCGGCTCAATAATGGTTGAAATAGTCTTAATTTGGTTATCGACTTCTTTCTCATAGTAATCAGCCGTCTTGGCAAGCATATCTTCTAGTGACCCAGACTCTTCACCAATATGAATCATGTCGGGCACAAGTGTTAAAAAGTTCGGATCCCCCTTCAGTGACTCAGATAGTGATTTACCACCCTTCACCTTTTCTACTGCTTTATGTATTGAGCTTTCTACATGAACGTTACTAATTGATCTTGCTACAATCTCTAGCATTTGAATTAAAGGAACACCGCTCGCCACCAAAGTAGTACCAGTACGCGAGAACCGGGCCATATACACCTTCATAAAAAGCGGCCCAAACATAGGAGCCTTCATCTTCACCCGATCTATAACTCGCTTTCCGCCAAGTGTACGTACCCACCTGGTTGTCAAGAAAAACAATAACGCAACAGCAATGAGCACAATCCACCAGTAATCAATAATGAAGTGTGATATAGCCAATAGTACGACCGTTATTAATGGCAGGTTTGCGCCCGGTAGGTCTTTGTATATTTGCTCAACTTGCGGCAAAACAGAAACTATCATGAATCCAACCACACCAATCATAACTACAATAACAATTGCGGGATATATCATAGCGCCACGAATTTTACTTAAAATTTCTGCGTCTTTTTCTTGCTGGTTAGCAAGCCGCTCAAGCGCTAAATCTAGCGTGCCTGATGCCTCGCCAGCTGCAACCAAGCTCACGAATACTTCATTAAATACTCTTGGATGCTTTGCTAGCGCCCTCGAGAATGACGTACCCGCCTCTACATCGACGATAATCTTGCCTATAACAAGCTGTAGAGCTTTATTTTGTGTTTGGCTTGAAACGTTTCGAAGCGACTGAACCAGTGGCAAACCGGCATTTATAAGGGTTGATAACTGTCGAGAAAACAGCACCTTATCTTTGGTGCCAATCCTGTTTTTGATCCTTCCAAATATATTATTGCTAGAGCGCGTAGCTTTAATATTAATTGGTGTATAACCCTGCTGTTTTATTAATTTAGCAGCAGCATGCTCGCTATCAGCCTGAATTTCTGAAGAAACTTTTTCGCCGGTTTTTGGGTTTTTGGCTTCGTACTTAAAAGACTGCATTTTAGCCTCTCATTAACCTATCGAGCTCATCAAGATCTACGGCATAGTTACGAGCCTCATCATAGGTTATTGTGCCACTATGTATTAATGACACGAGGGTTTTATCCATAGATTGCATGCCGAACTCTGCGCCAGTCTGAATAACAGCTTCTAGCTGATGTGTTTTACCTTCACGAATAATATTACGCACTGCCGGCGTAGCAATAAGAATTTCTGCCGCTGCCACACGACCACCCCCAATTGATGGAATTAAGCGCTGTGAACAAATGGCCATTAAAATATTTGATAGCTGAGCGCGAATCTGAGGCTGCTGATGCGGTGGAAACACGTCAATCATACGGTCAATACTCTGAGACGCAGAGTTGGTGTGTAGGGTTGCAAACACCAAGTGGCCGGTCTCGGCAATGGTTATGGCCGAAGCAATTGTTTCAAGGTCGCGCATTTCACCAATTAGCACTACATCGGGGTCTTCTCGTAAGGTGCTGCGAAGAGCAGCAGAAAATGAGAACGTATCATAGTGCACTTCTCTTTGTGCGACAACTGATTTTTTTGATTTATGCGTGTACTCAATAGGGTCCTCAATGGTAATAATATGATCTGCTCGCTCGCTGTTGATTTTGTCTACCAGCGCTGCCAGCGTTGTGGATTTTCCTGAGCCGGTAGGACCGGTTACCAACACAAGACCTCGAGGATGCTGGGCGAACTTATTAATTACAGGAGGCAGTCCCAGCTGCTCAATCGTTCTGATTTCATTAGGAATAAGACGCAGGGCTGCCGCCATGTTGCCGCGTTCATGAAACGCGTTAACGCGGAATCGGCCAAGATCGCCAAAAGCAAAACTAAAGTCAAACTCTTTGTCTTTTAATAGTATTTGTTTTTGATCTTCATCAAGGATCGAAAACACTAATGATTCTACAACATCTTCAGTTAAGGCATCTTGACCTTGAACAGGTATTAATTTGCCATCGACACGCAACATCGGTGGTAAGCCCACTTGTATATGCAGGTCGGAGGCCTTCTTTTTAACGACTTCTTCGAGTAAAAGTTCTATTCTTGGTTGATTGTTCATGTTTTTTGGTTCCCACCTTTATACACTTTCGTCCGCAGCTACGCGGTTAACCTCTGCTAAAGTAGTACCGCCCTCTAAAGCTTTCAGAAAGCCGTCTTGACGCATACTGACCATACCTTGCTGCAATGCCAGATTCTGGATTTCATTGCTGGTTGACCGTTTAAGAATGAGTTGCTGAATTTCGGGCGTTACATTAAACACCTCATACAAGCCCATTCTTCCCTTATAACCGCCAGGTGCAGAGCTATTATCGTCGCCCTTGTATAAAGTATAAGCGTTTTGCCCTCTTAGTGGCAAGGTTTTATACCCAAGATCAGCTGCATATTTAGGTATATCTTGTTGACTAGGAGGCAGTAACGGGCCAAGAACTTGCTGAATTGCTTGCGTTTCAGACGGTGATGACTGATACGCAACTGCACCTGGTGCTAACCTTCTAACCAGACGCTGCCCAATCACCGTTCGAACGGTAGACGCAATTAGAAACGGCTCTATCCCCATATCGAGCAGACGAGGCAAAATACCTGCCGCTGAGTTAGTGTGAAGCGTAGAGAAGACGAGGTGACCAGTAAGGGCGGCTTGCACAGCCAAAGTCGCTGTTTCTTTATCACGAATTTCACCCACCATAACCACATTGGGGTCTTGGCGCAAAATTGAACGCAAGCCAGATGCAAACGTCAAGCCGATATCTGCGTTAACCTGAATTTGGTTAATACCTTCCATCTTGTATTCAACCGGATCTTCTAGCGTAACAATATTTATCGAGTCGCTCTTAATCTCTTGTAAAAGCGCATACATTGAGGTCGACTTTCCTGAACCGGTTGGGCCCGACGTTAAAACCATACCGTTCGGGTGTTTAAGAGCCTCTCTGATGGATCTAAGCGCTCGCCCCTTATAGCCCATGTCTTCAAGCTTTAGGCTTGTTCCGGTCTTATCTAACAAGCGGATTACTACTTGCTCACCCCAAACGACCGGAGAAATTGCAATACGAAGGTCAATACTTCTCCCTGCCACATTGACCGTAAACTGACCGTCTTGTGGTAAGCGATGTTCATCAATTTTAAGGTTAGATAAAATCTTCACCCTCGATACCAATGGAGGCTCTGCTGCTTTTGGTAAGCGCATCACTTCTCGCAATACGCCATCTATACGACAACGAATTTTAAGCTCTTGCTCTAACGGCTCAATGTGAATATCACTGGCGCCATTAGTGGCCGCGTAGTCTAGAATTGCTGAAAGTACTTTGCTAATCGGTGAATCTTGCACGATAGTTTTGATGTCGTGCTTTTCTGTCTTAAGCTGCCCCCTGGAGCCAGGTGTGTCTTTCATATTTCTTACTTCAGAAGATACCTCAAGCCCGCCGGTGACATCCTGGCCAGAAATAGCCATTTTTAATGCTGAAGAGACGTCTGCCCGGTACTGCTTTAAAACATTGCGTATACCCGTCTCACTGGCCGCAAACACCTTAACTGGGCGACCTATCTTATTGGATAAAAAATCAATTGCCTGTACATTGTCAGCGTCAAGCATCGCAACAACTAAGCGGTTCTGCATTTCACCTAACGGAACAGCCATATAGCGCTCGGCAACTTCTTTAGGAAGCAAATCAAGTGTCTTAATCGGTATGACTGCCTTGCTAAGATTAACGTATGGTACGCCCGATGCATGAGCAATGGTCTTTGTTAATACTTCATCTGTGATATGAGCATCACTTAAGAGTAAAGAGAAAAACGGCTTCCCTTCAAGTTTTGACTTCTTTTTTAAGTTTCGGATTATGTCCGTGGTCAACAACCCCTCGGCTACCAAGGCATCCTCTACTTTTTTCTGTATCTCTGTTGACAGAACACTCATACTACTACCGAGCCTGAAGCCGGCAACCTAAAATGGTTGCGGGTTATCTTGATTACCGATTTGTATTAACTGCGTAGGATTGATAGAATTCGCATTAAAGTACTTTTGATCAATAGGTGGCAGGTCAGAGGCTATTGGCTCAACAACCTCAACTTGTGTATTGCGATTTTCGGGTGAAGTAAACAGCATATTAGAAACAAAAAAAGATAATACCCCTGATACGAATACGACAACAATGATTAAAATAATGTCTTTTTGTTTCATTTGATTTCCTTCTTGTCTATAGCTACGCCCTTTTCTGCCTGATAATAAGACATAGCATCGACATTAATTGATATAGAATCTTGATTACCACTTGAAATATCAACCTTTTTTATTTTGACCGGACGAATAGACTGCTCTAGCGCTATAAGAAGATCCCTTGCTTTATCAAAGCCTCCAACCTCACTTTCAAATTGAAAGGGCATCTCGATCGGATCTTTTGAGTTAGCGGTACTTTGCCCAACTTCATCATCTGTTCCTCCAATAGAATTTAGAGGAAAATTACGTATTTTCATGAGTTTTTCTACACTGGTTATTAGTGCAGGAAAATCATATTTGCTCGGCAAAGCATCAAGAACTATCTTGGCGTTATCTCCGTCTTTGTCACCGGTGCCATTAGGATTACCGCCTATAACATTATCTGGCGTTTCAATAAACGCCCTATAAGAGGTCGCTAGTTGATTTACGGCTGTGAGGTTATCTTGCAATTGTTGTACTGCTTTTTCTTTCTCATCAATTACACGTTCTTGATAACTCCGTTGGCTTAGCAAAGCTCGGCTAGCGACGAGAGCAAACATCACAAAGAAGGCCGCAGCTGCTACCGCAATCACCATATTTTGATTCGCCTTTTCGATGAGCTCTTTTTTTCCGGTTGTGACATTATTTGATTTCATGAAACTTAGTCCCTTATTGTGAGTTAGGTTGTGGCTTAGGTACAAATAGATCGGTGGGTTTTTCGGTTACAGAACGTGTCGATATGATATTGGGCACTACTAGTTCAACATCCTTGGTATTGTCAAAGATCACAGCATTGTATTTAAATTGGACGCTGTACTGATTAGCTCCTCCGTCAGAACCGTCCGATGACCCGCTTACTCCAAAATTTGTGAGGACGACTTCAGAAAAAGCTTTGTCAACTGGCGTAACCGGTTGAACAACAGATCCATCAGGATTACGAGTCACCTCAGCATACTGAGTAAACTTAATAATATCTACAAATCTATTTATTGATTCAAGACTATTCGTTGTTCCATCAATGGTTATCTGAGTTTGGTCAAAATCAAAACTTGCATCTGAAATTTTAATGTCCTTTGGAGTGATTTGTATAAGATAGGTATATATACGGCTTGCCCCTGGCTTTGATTGATGTAATCCTGGCAATGCCTTTAGCTGATTTTGGATTGTCAGCACCTTCTCTAAATCAGGAATATCTTTCAACTCTTTGGTTTTCTGCTCAATATCAGTGTTAAGATTACCTAGGTGTTGCTTCTGAAAGACATTGACAACCATAAATAAAAGTATAAAAACAAATACCGCTAAAGCTGTAGCAGCAAGACTAGCAAGCATAACGAGTCGTTTAGTACGCTGTGCCTTTATATACTCTAATTTTACGTCTGGTAATAAGTTAAACTGAACCATGCTACTCCTCTCGCTCCGCAAGACCAGCAGCCACTGCAAAATTAGGAGACATTGCCATCAAATCACTCTGCTGTGCCGAACCCGGATTAATGTTCCTCCACGCATTGCCTATTTCTACATTCAATCCAGATTTGGTTGCAATATAGGCTGGCATTTCTGGCAACGTAGCGGCGGTGCCCGCTACTATAATGCGCTCTAAATTAGTTTGGTATCTATTTGCGAAGAACTTAATAGATTTTTCTATCTCGGTTGTCAGAATATCGATGGTACCGATAATAGCGTTAAAGATCTGACCCTCTAAGCGATCACGACTGAGGCCAAATTTATAAACGAACTGATTGGCCTGCAATTGATCAATGCTTAAGTTTTGCATGGCAGCACGTATAATCGCTTCTGAACCTGTGGCAATTGACCTGGTTAGACGAGGTGCACCGTTCATAGTGATCACCAAATCTGTACTAACACTACCAACTTCTACTATCATTTGTGGCGCAGTCGCGTCTGGTGCCGCTAAGGCGCGTACAAGTGCCATATTGTCAGGCTCAAAAGCTATCACATTTAGACCGATTGATTCAAGCAAATCTAAGCGGCCCTCAATATACTTGTTCGGAACACTAGTAAGTAAAACTTCAACCTTGCCTTGCTCTTTAGGAGAATCTCCTAAAACCGCCCAGTCAACTTTTGAATCTTCAATTGAAGTCGGGATGATCGAGTCTGCCTGGTATTTTATTGAATTTGCCAGTTCAGACTCATCTAGCTTTTCTATATCTACAACTGTTGTAAAAACGCGCTGCGATGGAATGCCAACCACGGTATTACGGCTCGAGACCTTAGCTTGAGTGAGTAAGTCCTGTATGATTTGAGCTACTTTTTGTTGATCTGCCTTGGCGTCACTCATAGCAAGCTTGATATCAATCGGCACGTAGCCATATCGAACAAGCTGCTTTACTGGCCCGCCCCCTCTAAGTTCTACTAATCTAACTGCTGAGGTGCCGATGTCCAGTCCAAAAAAATCGGAGACGCCGGATATTAAACTCATTACAGTTGATTATAGCATAAGCGCATTTATTTTTTTCAAGCATTTATGTACATATTTTAAAGCACAGGGGGCAAGCTAACGATTGAGTCGTATGCACCAGGCTGCCGAGTTGGCAACGGCCAGGTTACAGGATTGCCCAACCAATATTCCGGAGAGAATACAAACGTTTCGGCGGCATGGTTATTTACATTATGATCTTCATTTGACACGGCTTGGGTGTCTAAATCTCCTCCTAAGCGATTGAGCTCAATTTTTTTAGCAATTACCGCGCCTTTTACCGATAGTGGCTGGTCGCAATCTGCTAAAGTTCTTCCGTAATCGGCGCAAGTATTAAATATACCCTTGCTGCCGTCATTTCGCGGCTGCGCAATATATATACCATTTAGTTCAGTAACACCTGGCGCTACATAGATATTGCCGCGCACAACAACATAAACCTTAGGTATCGCCTCTGGGCTACTCCAGGTAGTGCTATAAGTCATTGGTCCAGTAATGATCAGATCGCCATCATAGTAATAAACCATAGGATCATTTGGACCTACCGCTCTACCGCCATACTTTCGTACAGGCTGGCCGGGCGTAACCGTCACTGTTGGAGCAAGATTTACGGCGCCACTCTGTGCACTAAATTCTTCATAATAATTTGGCATGCAGTTCATTAGACTGCCGCCATCTTGACCTGCTGGATAAGTTGTAATTTTACCGCTTGGGGCATAGTTTCCAAACGTCGTGCCCAAAGGCGGCAATGAACCGTTCGCGACAGCATGATGCGGAATATTTAGGTTGTGCATCGAATTTGACATAAATTCATTTATTACTCCTGTCGCCGTAACCGCAAATTGAGAACCGGCACCAGCATAACCGAACGGAGTTGATTTAGTAAACGACTCTATTCCGGCATTATTATTAAATGTGCATGCATTATTAAGCGTGAATCCTCTGCCGACAGCTATGTCATTTCGATAAACCCGAGGATAGGGCTTAGTAAATGGCAGCTTGACTTGGAATGTTAAGGGACATGATTGTCCATCCCAATGGGGGTTAGTGCCACCAGTACTGTACCCAAAGATGCGCCAATTAAATGTATACGTGCCCGGTGCAAGGCTTGCTGGTACGGTTATGTCGTATCGCCAAGATGTTGCCCTTCCTCCACGTAAGACTGGCCCAAAAACCGTATCCTCTACACCAGTACCTCTGATCTCTAATTCTGTAGGTGCACCCGGCCAAGGGGCTGGGTTTTGATTTCGTAATCTATGTCTAGTGCTGTGGGCTGGATTAACACTCCAAGCTTGTTCACCTTGATTATAAAAGGAGTAGTCTACTCTTCTTGTTTCTCCTGGCTCTAGGACTGGGGCTCCGGTCAGGGCAACAGTGCAGGTCCCCTTATCTTCAAGCTCAACGCTCCAAGATACCGTAATGCTCATATTGACGCATCGGCTGTTATTTACAGAAGTATTAAAATTTGCACCCGTTTTATAAAATTGGCACATTTGACTGCCAATCGTACGTGAGCCCGCCGATTGCTTTACAGTAGGCCAATTAGAAATCAGGTACGACATTGGAATAACCGCAGAGTCTGGAAAAGTTGGCGGTTCTTGTGCGGTTCTTATTGCACTAAAGAATTCCGTTGTAACGCAGTCCCCATTCTGACCCTGCGGACAACTCAGACCATTACCTGCACCTTGATGAGGCGGGTTTCCAACATACTTTACGCAATCAGTAGCAATACCATTTTCTCCATACCAGCCTGATACGGGGCAAATTTGTGGAGACGCCCAAATAGCGTAAGCCCGGGTATCATCAATATTGTTGCAGCTTTTCCAGCCCACCCTTACTTGGTATGATATTCTACCACTTGTAAGGTTAAGGCTAACATTTGTGATATAGGCTGCAAAATCTACCGGTACGCCACCATTACAAGTTGTTCGCGGCAAAGCAGGGCTGTGAGTTTCGCCTTGAAATATTGTTGTTGCGGCTTCAGCTTTTACGCTAAACAGCAACATAGATGCAAGAAATACACCCGCTATAATCATAAATTTGTGAAATTTATTCATTTGTATCCTCAGCATTTTCTTCCATTGCTTGTTGGATTCTTTCTTTGGTTCGAGACCGTATCGCATCTCTAATTTCTTGATTGATTCCGTAACTATTATTATTTATATCAAGCCCGCTGGCCCCTGCGCTTTCTATATATGCTAACAACGAAGCGGTCTGCGTAGTAGCACTCATCTTATCTGCGTATAGTAAGGCGACGCAGGCATCATCAAGCATTGCCTTGTCCCATTCTGCAGGGTTAGACTGAAGTACTTTTGATGATTTATCATCAAATTGTGAGCCATAACGTTCTACTAAATTGCTGATTGTGGCGTCGCTATTATCGCTCTCTATAAACTCTTGTGTATATTTTTGTTGCTCAGTTTTTTGCGTAGGCTTTTTAGTCTCACCGTATATATACAAAGCCCCTAATCCTAAGATTGCAATCAACACAAAAATACCGGCGATAGCTATTCGCTGCTTTGGTGTAGTAGCTTTTATTTTACGTCGAAGCGTAGCTAACGTCTTTTCTCTTCTGCCAACTACCACTCCAGATTCTGGCTGCTGTTTCTTAAACGCCATGATTAAGCTTATTTTACACTACAATGCTAGTGCTTTGAAATTTTTCGATAATTATAAGCCATGACCCCTATTATTTGAGTGCCGCCCGTATAGCCGCCATTGAAAACATGATGGATGCAGTGGTTATAAATGTCGTCAGAAACAGTGCCCTAAATTCAAAAAATATAATCAAGCATCCTTGTAATATTAAAAATATTGCAAGCGTTGCTAACGAAAATCTAATTTCTTCTGTTGAGTGCTGTAGTAAACTTTCGTATTTTTAGGTCTATCATTTTATTATAGCACACTCGCACACATTTGTCAACTACTACTACCTCTGTTATAATAAACAGACATGAGTTTATCAATCGGTATT
>CAYRRR010000006.1:0-28311 GCA_964426755.1 uncultured Candidatus Saccharibacteria bacterium
TGAGTCAGCTGACACTGGCGGGACGATTGCGCGGGTGGAGGTGCCGGGAGGGCGGTCGCAACCAAAATAATGTTTACAATCACCAACTTTCCAGATAGATTACATATAAATGAATGACCAACTAAAAGCACTTTTAATTGCTATTGGCGTTATACTCGGCATTGGATTGGTGTTAACCTATGCGGATTACCGAAAGCATAAACGACCGCTTGAGCTGATGGCTGCAGAGATACCGAGCGGGGATATTAAAAAATATACTTTTTGGCACCATATTAGAGTTGTAACTATTCCAACCGCTAAGTACCGAATACGGATCAGACTAGAGAAAAAAATTGACATCGAAGCATAACGTAAAAATGTTGTCATTATTATACTTTTCAAACTAAAACATGACTTGCTACAATACAAACCTAGTATGACAGTACTAGAAACTAAGTTTAATCAAGCGCCCTAACTGGGGCGCTATTTTTTTGTAAGGAGACAAT
The DNA here is from genome assembly GCA_964426755.1 of uncultured Candidatus Saccharibacteria bacterium. GTDB lineage: Bacteria > Patescibacteriota > Saccharimonadia > Saccharimonadales > JAGQNJ01 > CAYRRR01. The sequence continues at coordinate 486 of CAYRRR010000006.1, forward strand.
ATGGCATTAGTTGAAGAGAGTTTACGCCTAGAGCAGGAGCCTCGCAGCCGAGAATCAATAATTGACTTTGAAAATCTGACAACGGTACGCGAGGGTATTCTTTCAACCGCGGCCGCGTATCAAAGAAATGACATCCCTTTATTTATGCCAATATTACACGAGTCATTGCGTGGACAGCTTGAGGACTATAAGGCCGGTATTATGAATGGTGATCTACTAGAGGTTACTTATGAACCCGCACTTACTGCTCATAGTAGCGCTTACGACGATCTTGAAGCTACGTTTGGCTATATGACAGAAGAGCATGTGAGCGCAAATACAGTCATGTTGCCGCGGACGGCAATCCAGGCAGTCCAGGTTATGATGGGTCGAGTGCCGGAAGATAGAGTTGAGCCCACTGTGTGGCTAAAGGTTAAAACAGGCAGAGAAAAACCATCGCTTACCCTGCAAGACGGTGAAATCATAAAAGATGATTCTCAAGGTCGGTGGGTTGAATTTCCGTTGCAACGAACAAGTATTAGATCATTTACCATTGGTGCCGCCAGAAGTTAACGCCCACTCGACAATTTCGGTATTAGCATACTTGATGGGTGCGTGAAACGGCTGGTCTGGGAATATATGATGACGCAACGCGCGCCCGGTTGACCCGTGGCTCACCACTAAAATTTTTGAATATGGCAACGATTGCAAGTAATGAACCGCACGTTTAGTACGGTCAAGCAGCGCCTGCTTTGGCTCGGCGCCAGGCACAAGGTCGTAGTTAACGCCAGGCCGGTATGGTAAGCCATCAAGTGTACCAAAATCACGTTCCCGGAAGAGGGGGTTTACCTCTATCTTGTCAAGCGGATAGCCCATTTCTTTGGCCATAATGCGAGCTGTCTCTAAGCTGCGTGACAGCGGCGACGATATAATATGCTCAACGCCTAATCGCTTGGCTTGACGGCCAGCTTTCTTGGCCTGCTTTTTACCCTCAGGGACAAGTGGTGTATCGGTTGCGCCGGCTAATTTGCCAGCAGCACCAAGCTCGCTGAGGCCATGACGGATAAAGTATATCGTTTTCATCTGTTATTATTGTATCAATGAAACAATTGCTTAGTAAGGGCAAATATATCATAGCCGTATCGGGCGGAGTAGATTCTATTGTATTACTTAACATGTTAATAGTTAACAAGTTAAGTAATATAGAATTAATTGTGGCTCATTTCGATCATGGAATTAGGCCTGATTCATATAAAGATAAAGAATTGGTAAAGCGTACCGCAGAAAAATATGGGCTGAAATTTGAGTCAGAAAGCGACAAGCTTGGCCCTAAGGCCAGCGAAGAAGCTGCGCGTACGGCTCGTTACAAATTTTTAGAATCAGCTCGACAGCGTCACAGGGCTGACGCTATTGTGACGGCGCACCATCAAGACGATGTACTCGAGACCGTGATTATAAACGTACTGCGTGGTACGGGACGGCGTGGTTTGTCATCCTTAAAGAGTGAGGGCAAGCTGCTGCGGCCGCTGCTTGGGTATACTAAACAAGAGTTGCTTGACTACGCTGTTAAACAAAAATTAGACTGGCGTGAGGATACTACCAATAATGATACGGCATATTTACGCAATTATATTCGGCAGGTTATCATTCCTAAACTATCTGATGCTCAAAAAAAGCAATTGGTGGCAATTTACGAGACAGCACATAGTGTTAATATAAAGCTCGACATATTATTGGACGGCCTTATGTCGGGTAACAAAAACCGGCTAGACAAAAAATTGTTGCTAAGCTTACCGCATGTGGTTGCTAAAGAGCTGATCGCACATTGGCTGCGCCGTAATAACAGGCGAGACTTTGACTCCAAAATTATTGAGCGGATTGCGGTCGATGCCAAACGACTGCAGACGGGCAAGCGCATTCCGGTGTATCAGAACGCGTATATTGAGATTTTGCCGAATGCGTTGGCGCTCGTAGATAGTAGCAAAGACTAGTATAAATTTGTATAATAATCACACATGGATAAAAAACCATTCAGGAGACCAGGGAAGAACGACTATAATCGCAACCGCGGATTCAAGGGTGTCGGCTTTATCGCGCTTATCGTATTGCTGGGTCTTATTATTTACGCTGCTTATAATCAGCCAAGCAACCTAGAACAGGTGCCGTTTTCACAAGTTATCAATGATGCCAACAGTGGTGAAATTAAGAAAATTGAAATAACCGGGGATGAGCTGGAGGTTACGCGTAAAGATGAAGATAAGCCTACGCAGCAGTCTCGTAAAGAGCCGGGTTCAAGCATTTATGAACAAGGTTTAGAAAACCGAGACGTAGAAGTTATTAACGAAAAGCCGTCTGATTCTGGCTCGCTGTGGTTGACGATTGGTACATCGCTACTGCCAGTCATCATTATTACGGGTGTGCTCTTCTTTATGTTGCGCAGTGCGCAGGGTCAAGGCAATCAAGCAATGAGCTTTGGAAAGAGCCGGGCGCGATTGTACGGTAATGAACGCGAGAAAGTTATTTTTAAAGATATTGCCGGTAGCGACGAGGCCAAGCAAGATTTAGAAGAAATTGTTGAGTTTTTAAAGTATCCGAAGAAGTTTGAATCTGTTGGAGCCCGGATTCCAAAAGGAGTTTTGCTTGTCGGCCCGCCCGGAACCGGTAAAACAATGCTTGCTCGTGCCGTGGCTGGCGAGGCCAACGTGCCATTCTTTAGTATTTCTGGTTCAGAATTTGTGGAAATGTTTGTAGGTGTTGGAGCTTCTCGTGTACGTGATTTATTTGCGAAGGCAAAAAAGAACGCCCCCTGCATTATCTTTGTCGATGAAATTGATGCCGTAGGTCGTCGTCGCGGTTCGGGTATGGGCGGGGGTCATGACGAGCGCGAGCAAACATTGAATCAAATTTTGGTTGAAATGGACGGTTTCGAACAAGGCCAAAATGTTATCGTATTGGCGGCAACCAACCGGGCTGATGTGCTTGATCCTGCTTTACTGCGCCCGGGTCGTTTTGACCGACGCGTTAACATTAGTTTGCCTGACCGCAAAGATCGAGAAGCAATTTTGAGAGTTCATTTTAGCAAAAAACCGTTAGCTAAAAATGTTGACCTCGATGCTTTAGCTGCCAAGTCGGCAGGTTCATCTGGTGCCGATCTCTCTAATATTGCTAACGAGGCGGCTATTATTGCTGCTCGTCATAATCGCAAAGAAATATCGCAAGCAGATGTTACGGCTGCCTTTGAGAAAGTAGCTATTGGTCCTGAACGAAAATCAAAAATAATGAGTGACAAAGAAAAGGAACTTACCGCATATCATGAAGCTGGCCATGCGATTGTGGGGCACGTATTACCGGATAGCGACATGGTGCACAAGGTGACTATTATTCCGCGCGGCGGTACCGGGGGTGTCACTTGGTTTATTCCGCCAGAAGATAAAAGTTACCATAGCATAATTGAATTTAAAGATGTGCTTGCCCGTATGCTGGGCGGCCGAATTGCTGAAGAGGTTATTTATGGCAAAGACCGTGTAACAACCGGTGCGGGCAATGACCTGCAAAAAGCAGCTGAACTAGCACGGGATATGGTGGTTAATCAAGGTATGGGTAAACAGCTGCGTGATCAAGTATTTCACGTAGAAGAAGGCTTGATGCTTGAAAAAATGGTACATGAGCGTCAATACTCTGACGAGACAGCTAAGATTATTGATGATGAAGTCGAGAATCTTATCACCGAAGCAGCTGACCGAGCACGCATAGTCATTAAGGCAAATATGGACAAACTCGAAGCCCTAAAAACAGCGTTAATTAAGCACGAGACTGTAGAGGCCGAAGATGTTCACAAAATTCTTGAAGGCTCACAAATGCCAAAAGCTGCAAGTTTGTATTAATTTGTAATATTTAGACTGGCGAGCCGCGACTGACACCTTTATAATTAAGGTGAATGAACGTACAAAATACTTCAAACATACCAACGCAAAAGTATGGTAGACCTAGCCGTTGCTTGTCTGTATATCTTAGGCTTACCGTAGGAGTTGATGTGGTATGAGAAAAATGCTCACGCGGGCGAATTCAAAAATATCGCTTGGCGGCGCAGCGACGCTGCTTATTGTAGTCGCGCTATTCGGCCAAGTACTGGGTTTTTTACGAAACCGCCTCATTAGTACAAACTTTACGGTGTTTGACGCCGGTTCAACCGATGCTTTTTTTGCGGCCTTTGTAATCCCGGACTTTTTTTACTTTACGATTGCCGCCGGTGCGTTAGGTGTTGCCTATATGCCGATCTTGTCGGATAAGATTGCCGAGGGCAATAAGCAGGCTGTCCGTGACATTACCAATAGCCTAATTAATGTTGCAGCGATTGCCATGCTCTTTGTAGCGGTGGTCATATTTATTTTTGCCAAGCCGTTAATGCAGGCACTGGCTCCTAATTTACCGCCTGACCATTTTCAGCAGGCGGTTACGATTATGCAGCTGTTGGCGCTTAACCCGCTCTTTTTTGCTATTGGCGGTATTGTTACTTCTCTGCAGCAAACGTACGGACGATTCTTTTTTTATGCAGTATCTTCTCTGTTTTATAACGCCGCAATCATAGCTTCTGTTTTTATATTTAAAGACAATATTGGTGTGATTGGTTTGGGTATTGGCGCTTTGGCAGGCGGCTTGTTACAGTTACTGGTTTCTTTAGGCGGTTTAACCGGGCTTGGCTACAAATATCAGCCAATTATCAAGTGGAGAAGCGGCGACTTTAGAAAAGTGCTGCGGCAATTGCCACCACGATCACTTGATCAGGGCATTGATCAAGTTAACAGTGTCGTAGAAGTTAACCGAGCGCAAGCACTCGGGATTGGCCCGGTAAGTTGGTATAACTTTGCAACTACCTTGCAGAATGTGCCAATTATGCTGCTTGGTAACTCTATTGCCACGGCGGCTTTTCCGCGCCTGATTGACCGCTTGTCTCAAAATCGACCAGACCTATTTAGAAGAGATTTTATACGCGTCTTACTAACGATGCTCTGGTTAGCAGCGCCGGTTGCGATTGTGGGCTATTTTGCGCGTGGCTATCTTGCCCGTTTAATTTTTGGTGACGTTGCCCCTGAAGTTGCTTTGATCTTTGGCTACTTAACGGCTGCGATTGTTGCCCGTATAGTGTACGCACTGTTTTCACGCTATTTTTATGCCTACAAAGACACTAAAACTCCCCTTTATGTATCAATTTTTGCCATTGGTTTTAATATTTATTTGGCTTTTACACTGGCAGATAAAGATTCATACGGCATAGCTGGTTTGGCAATGGCACAATCAATTACTGCAGTAACTGAAGTTGCCATACTGATGATGATCATGTTTATTCGAGACCGTAAACTCTTTAATGCTTATTTTTGGTCAAGCAGCATAAAGATCATTTCTGTGACTGGTTTTAGTATGGTGGTGGCGTTCATTGCGGTTTCGCTCTTTCCGCTTAATATTGCTGACAGGGGAATTGTGGCGTTGGGTAGTAAGTTGCTTATAATTGGCGGAGCCACTTTTGTGACCCATATCATTGTGTCATTTATGTTTGGCCTAGAACAAGCAAAGGTAGTTTTTGCTAAAGCAAGGGACCTCATACTTAAACCGATTCGTATTCCCTTCTAGAAATTGATTACGGCCACTGTTATACTCGGTAAGCGTATGAATCAATCACATATTCGTAATTTCTGCATCATTGCTCATATTGATCATGGTAAATCGACGCTAGCTGATCGGCTGCTTGAGCAAACTGGCACGGTAGAAAAGCGGGCAATGAAAGCTCAGCTGCTTGACCGTATGGATTTGGAGCGTGAAAAGGGTATCACTATTAAGCTCCAGCCGGTGCGCATGGATCATCACGGCTATCAACTTAATCTTATCGATACACCAGGTCACGTAGATTTTAGTTACGAAGTTTCCCGAAGTCTTGAGGCATGTGAGGGCGCGATATTAGTGGTGGATGCTACGCAAGGCATTCAAGCACAAACGCTTGCCAATGTGTATCTGGCTATGGCGGCTGATTTAGAAATCATCCCCGTGTTAAACAAAATTGATCTACCAGCGGCAGATGTTGAGCGTGTTAGCGCTGAAATAATGTCGTTGCTTGGCTGCAGCCGAGAGGACATTTTAGAGATCTCAGCTAAAACCGGCCAGGGGGTTAATGCGGTACTTGACGCGGTCATTGATAAGGTGCCGGCTCCACGTGGTAATGTCGATGATCCAGCCCGTGCTTTAATTTTTGATAGTTACTACGATGATTACCGTGGCGTAATTTTGTACGTGCGTGCCGTTGACGGCAGTATTAGCAAGAATAGTGAAATCACCATGATGGCGGCTAATGTAAACGGCATTGCGCTTGAGGTCGGAGCGCTTAAGCCTGAGATGGCCGCTTTGCCCGAGCTAGCTACCGGAGAAATCGGTTATATCGTCACCAATCTTAAAAGTACGCGTGAAGCAAAAGTTGGTGATACTATTACTTTGACTCAAGCTCCTGCAGAACAACCTCTGGCCGGCTATAAAGATGTGAAACCATTTGTGTATGCTGGTTTCTTTCCGACAAGTAATGAATATTATAATGTGCTCAAAGAAGCAGTAGAAAAACTATCATTATCTGATTCTGCTCTGCAATTTAGCCCCGAAAATTCCCCCGTTCTTGGGTTTGGTATGCGCATTGGCTTTCTAGGGCTGCTGCACATGGAAATTATCAAAGAGCGATTAGAGCGCGAGTATAATCTTGACCTTATCATTACCAATCCTTCTACCGATTACCATGTTTTGTTATCAAATGGCGAAGAAATGGATATCCGTTCAGCGGCCGACTTACCTGGAGCATCCTTGATTGCTGAAATTCGAGAACCTTGGATTAATGGCGAGGTTGTAGTGCCAAAACATTATGTCGGAGCGGTCATTCAGTTGGTTTCAAGTAAGCGAGGATTACAAAAAAACGTATCATATGTTGACGAGTTGGCAGTATTGACGTTTGAAGCACCGCTTGCCAATCTTTTGACGGATTTTTATGATCAGCTTAAAACGGTTACTAGTGGTTACGGTTCGTTTAATTATGAGCTGGCTGATTATCGACCAGAAGATTTAGTTAAGTTGGAATTTTATGTAGCCGGCGAACCGGTTGATGCATTGGCAATTATTGTCCATCGTAGTGAAGCGCAAAAACTTGGTCGTGACGTTGTGTCCAAATTAAAATCAGTAATTCCTCGCCAACAATTTAAGGTGGCATTACAGGCTGCAGTAGGCGGCAAGTTTATTGCTCGTGAAGACATCAGCTCTTTTAGAAAGGATGTAACCGCAAAGCTGTATGGCGGTGATGTTACCCGTCGGCGTAAGTTACTAGAAAAGCAAAAGAAAGGCAAAGAACGCATGAAGCGCTTCGGCTCAGTTGATATTCCGGCTGAAGCTTTCACGGTACTCTTAAAAAGAGAGTAAATTATTAGGTGGCTTTCAATGAAAGCGCAGTCAAAATTGCTGTCGTTACTTGGTTTTCTGAAACGGTGCCATTGATGTTTATCAACAGGCCTTGTTCTTGATAAAAATCTATTACCGGCAAAGTCTTAGTTTTAAACTCATTAAGTCGGGTTGCTAGAATATGTCGCTGATCATCCGATCGATCACCGCGATCGTAGCGCATTCGGGAGGCGTCAAACCGTTTGTATGCTTCCTTCTCTGAGATATCTAAGTATACTGCCGCTTTAAGGGGGTGACCTGACGAGGCACAGACTTTCATAACTGGTTCTTCTTCTCCGTGCCATCGCCCAATAGAGTTTAGCACCAACGGTTTATTTTTATATTCGTTTTTTTGTAGATGTGGCAACACCATTGTAAGAAAAGCAGCTTGCGGTACTAAATTTCCTTGACCAATGATTTTATTTATCTCTACGGCTTCCGAGTTACCTCTAATAATATCTCCGCCGCCAATATGAGCTGCATTCAAGAGCCTTGCCAGCCGTTTACATTGTGTGTCTTTGCCAGAGAAAGGGCGTCCAAAGATATTAATCGCACCAGCGCCAAGCCACGTTCGCAAGCTGTTTATTTCGTTTTTATTTAGATCGTCCATATATTAATTATAGAAGAAATTTACATAAAAGTAAATGCTTAGCACTCTTGACGTATGAGTGCCAAACAAGTAAACTGTGAATAGTTAAGTAAGGTGTACCATGACTGAACGTCAGCAAAAAATTTTACAAGCCATTGTAGAGCAGTATGCAGAAGTAGCCAGCCCGGTTGGCTCTAGCTTGCTGGCTAAAGTTTTTGGTGTATCATCAGCAACCATCCGTGCTGAAATGGCAGAGCTAGAGCGCAGTGGTTATATTACACATCCGCACACAAGCGCCGGACGCATTCCGACTGACAAAGGTTATCGTTTTTATGTTAATAATCTCAGCGATAAAGACGACATTTCTGCCGAGCGCCGGGCAGAGCGAGCATTAGCGACACGAGTTACACATGGCGGAGTGCCTGAACGCGTTATTCGTAACGCGGTAGATACACTTGTTGAGCTAACTCATAACTTAGGACTCGCAACGATAGGCGATCAGTTATATATGAGTGGATTGTCTAATTTGTTTGGACAGCCAGAATTTATGAACAGCGGTCAAGTTCGTGAAGTTGCTCGTTTGCTTGATAATCTTGAGCCGTGGCTGTATGAGGCCGCTCCAAACGAGCCGTTAAGTGTTTATATTGGTCAAGAAAACCCAATTGGTCGGAGTGCTGGTTGTACATTAATTGTCAGTCGTTTTCGTAGCCCGTACTCAGACCGAAGTTATATAGGAGTCTTAGGGCCGACCAGGCAAAGTTATCGTGACGTTATGACGCTTGTTCGCCGTGCTGGTCATGCGCTAGAGGAGACAATGTATGCCTAAGAAGAAAAAAACAGAAGAGGTAGAAGTTTTAGAACAGCAAATTGCTGACTTAACAGAGGCGCTACAGCGCGAACGCGCCGATGTTATAAATGTTCGTCGCCGACACGAGGAACAAATTGCTAGTCTAAAAAGTTTGGTCAAAGTCAGCGTAGTTGAAGACTTGCTGCCAGTTATTGATAACTTGGAGCGATCGCTTAAGCATGTACCTAAAGAGCTCGAAGGTAATGATTATATAAAGGGTGTGAATGCTGTTGTAAAGCAGTTCGAAAAAACGCTTGCCGATATGGGGGTAGAGCGCATTAAAACAGTTGGAGAGCCGTTTAATCCGGTTTTGCATGAGGCTGTCGGCGTAGAAGATAGTGAGGGCAGCCAAGAAATTGTCAGTGAAGAGCTCCAAGCTGGGTATAAGCTTGGAGACAATGTTATTCGCCATGCAATGGTCAAAGTAACGAGGCAGTAACAATGCCAGATCGTATAGCGGAAAATTGCGACTACTGTCCGACAGAAAGTGGCCGGCCTGAAGATGCTTGCAACCGTCTTATCGTCAATGGTCTTTGTAAGCTATGGGAGTATAAAGAATTTTCTAACGGCGAATCGCGCTATTATCGTAAGTACTATACACCTCCTAAAACATCTCCTCTTAACCCCTCAGAGCACAAGCAAGTGACTGTTGTATTACCTGATGAGCAATACTTATAAATCAAAAATGATACTATTTAAACTATGGCAGTTAACGACATCTCAGATGAAAGACTCGCATCGGCAACCGGTAAATCGTGGGCGGAGTGGCAAAAACTATTTGAGTCAATTAACGCAAAAGAACTTAGTCATAAAGAAATAACTATTAAGCTCGCCGAAAAAACCGACGTGGATGGCTGGTGGATTCAGATGGTAACGGTTAAGTACGAGCAAGCCATAGGCCGCCGCAAAAAAGGGCAAGAGAGTGACGGCACGTTTACGATGGGTGTTGGTAAAGTGGTTAACGGTAACTTAGATGATGTGTATGCCAAGTGGCTCGACACGGCCGAAGCAACATCAGCGCACAATGGCCACAAGATTGTTAACGAACCAAAAGCGACAACTAGCAAGAAGTGGCGATATTGGCGCGCAGAATATAGTGATGGCACAAAGGCTGTCGTAGGTATTCATCAGATAAAGCCAGGTAAAGTAGGCTTTGCGATTGACCAGCAAAAATGCCAAACAGAAGCGCAGGCTAAAAACTGGAAAGCCTTCTGGCGTAACTATGTTGACAAGGTATTTTAATGGAAGGTAGAGAACCACTACGACCTGGAGTATATGGTGGTGTGGTTCGCATGTTCGAAAAGCGAGTCTCGGAACGGGATCTACAACACAAGATTGACGCTCCGTATGAGGACAATGATCTAGTCTATCAAGCACGTGAACTAGGGTTAAGTGACGATGTAATACTTGAAGCGTGTCTTTTGGCAAGATCACGCATTAGTGCTCAGGTAGGAATAGAGTTAGTGAATATGACCGAAAAGGAAATTGCCGAAAACGATTATTATATTTATGCGCCATACAGCAGCAATCCGAACTTAAATTAGCACTCTTGACTTGCGAGTGCTAATTTTTGTATGATAGAATTGTTTTAGCACTCTAACATATCCATTGCTAACAAAAGGAGATTATTCATGGCTGATTTGGAATTTGATATCAATGATGAGCATAGGCTAGGGATCCTTGAAAGTATGGGAGAGACTTTCAGTACCATGCCTCAGGGTGAGGCTCATAAACTGGCTGATGAAATTCTTAGTTTGCCAGATGATGAATTAAAAGAGATTCGTGAACGGACTGAACTAATGGCACCAGTATTAGGAGAATTGGCAAGACAAACGAAAATTGAAAAGGAGGAAAAATAATGGGTAAAATTATCGGAATTGACTTAGGAACAACTAACTCTGCCATGGCGGTAATGCAGTCTGGCAAACCAGAAATTATAGCTAACAGTGAAGGTAACCGCACCACGCCAAGCGTCGTTGCTATTAACAAAAATAACGAGCGCCTGGTTGGCCAAGTTGCTAATCGTCAACGTGTGACTAACCCCAAAAACACTATTTTTGGTGTAAAACGTTTGATTGGCCGAAGTTACAGCGACAAAGAGGTGCAACGCGATATTGAGCTGATGCCATACGAGATTGTCAAAAGCGGCACCGGTGTTAAGGTAAAAATGGCCGATAAAGAATACAGTCCTGAAGAAGTCAGTGCCATGATTCTTTCTAAACTTAAAGCTGATGCTGAGAAGTTCTTGGGCGAGCCGGTAACGGAAGCAGTTATTACCGTTCCGGCCTACTTTGATGATTCTCAGCGCCAAGCTACCAAAGATGCCGGTAAAATTGCCGGCCTTGAGGTCAAGCGTATTATTAACGAACCAACCGCTGCAGCCCTTGCCTACGGTATCGATAAAAAAGGTAAAGAAGAAAAAGTAGCCGTCTTTGACCTTGGTGGCGGTACATTTGACGTTTCAATTCTTCACCTTGGGGACGGCGTGTTTGAGGTGCTTTCTACCAACGGTGATACCCACCTGGGTGGTGAAGACTTTGACATGCGCATTGTAAATCATTTTGTGGATGAATTTAAAAAAGAGTCTGGCATTGATGTTAAAAACGACAAGGCCGCCATGCAACGCCTGAAAGAAGAGGCAGAGAAAGCCAAGAAAGAACTTTCTACCGCAGAGGTTGCTGATATTAACTTGCCCTTCTTAACAGCTGACGCTGAAGGTCCGAAGCACTTTGAATACAAATTAACCCGTGCCAAACTAATTGAACTCGTTCAAGAGCTGATTGATAAGACTGAAATACCATGCCAAAAAGCCTTAAAAGACGCTAAGTTAAGCGCCAGCGATATTAATGAGGTTATTTTAGTAGGTGGTATGACTCGCATGCCAGCCGTAGTTGAAAAAGTAAAACAAGTTTTTGGTAAAGATCCTATGCAGGGTGTTAACCCTGATGAGGTTGTGGCTGTTGGCGCCGCTATCCAGGGTGGCGTGCTGCAAGGTGACGTAAAAGACGTACTATTACTAGACGTAACACCGCTTTCACTTGGTATTGAAACCTTGGGTGGCGTGGCAACTAAATTAATTGAGCGTAATACCACCATTCCTACTAGCAAGAGTGAGGTCTTTAGTACAGCGGCAGATAATCAGCCGCAGGTAGAGATCCATGTGGTTCAGGGTGAGCGTGAGATGGTGGCAGACAATAAGAGCCTTGGTCGCTTTGTACTTGATGGCATTCCATCAGCACCTCGCGGCGTGCCGCAAATTGAGGTTACCTTTAATATCGACGCCAATGGTATTTTGAATGTTACGGCTAAAGATAAAGGCTCTGGTAAAGAGCAAAGTATTACCATCCAAAACAGTGGCAACCTTGATAAAGAAGAGGTAGAGAAAGCCGCTAAAGAAGCTGAAGCTCACGCCGAAGAAGATAAGAAAAAGCGTGAAGTTGTAGAGGCTCGCAACCAGCTTGACAGCGCTATTTATCAAGCAGAGAAGATGAAGTCAGATAACAAAGATAAATTAGCTGAAGAAGACGTCAAGACGCTTGATGCAGCCGTTGAGGCCGCCAAGAAAGTAGCCGGTGATGATAAAGCCGACAAAGACGCCATTGAAGCAGCAGCTAAAGAATTAACTGACAAGTTAATGCCAATAGGGGTTAAAATGTATGAGCAAGCTCAAAAAGAAGAAGATGCATCTTCTGATGAGGGAGACTCTAAAGGCAAGAAGTCAGATAAAGACGAGCCCGTAGAAGGCGAAGTTGTCGACGAAGATAAGAAGTAATCAATACTTAACATGTTAATAATTAATATGTTAAGTATAGTGAACAGCAAAGTGGATTGGGTTAAGAAATATCGAAACCATGAACGATAAAGAAGGAATGCATTCTGAATCGGACTTTGATGACCTAAGTGATATTCCCTATATCGCCAATCCGAACCAAGAGACATACGACGCCCTCTCGCCAGAACAACGAAGGCGCATTGAAGCTGTTGTAGATGCCATGACTGACGAAGAGGTGCAGAACCTTGCTCATAAGCTTGACCAATTGCCTCTTGACTGAGCAAATATCGCTATTATGTGCAACCTAGAGCTGGCACTCTCCTACTTAAAGTGCTAAAATATATGTCATGTCAACCAATGGTATAGACAAAGAATTCATGAGTTTGATGACATGGAACTCAAATTTCTGGCTAGAGCACGGTGATGATCCAGCGAGACTAGCGAGACATGATGAACGCATAGAAAGAGCGGCAGGTTATATGTTAGGTTTAACAAATGAATGCCCTTTTGATTATGAGGAACCGTTAACAATAATTTCTGAAGAGTATTTGATCACAAAAGACACAGTTTCTCATCTATTTGATGCGGTAGAGGATGAGCTAAGCAATAAAATGTTATGAGTAAACGAGATTACTACGAAGTACTAGGTGTAGGCAAGAACGCAAGTGCCGATGAGCTAAAAAAAGCTTTTCGTCGCAAAGCTATTGAATATCATCCCGATAAAGGCGGCGATGAAGCCAAGTTTAAAGAAGTTAACGAGGCGTATGAGGTCTTAAAAGACGATAAAAAACGCCAACGCTATGATCAGTTTGGCCATGCCGGCGTAGGAAGTAGCGCAGCCAGTGATGGCGGTAATCCATTTGCCGGTTTTGGCGGTGCAGGCGGGCAGAATATCAACTTTGATTTTGGGGATTTGGGCCTTGGCGATATTTTTGGCAGCTTTTTTGGAGGCAACGCTTCAGGTAGTCGGCAGCGTAGGGCACGTGGTAACGATGTGCAGACGCAGCTTGATCTTACCTTTGAGCAGGCAGTATTTGGTACCGAGGTAGAATTAAGTTTGAATTTAAATGACACATGTTCGCATTGTAAAGGCACTACAGTAGAGCCGGGTCATGAAATGAAAACCTGCCCGGTTTGTGACGGTGCTGGCCAAACAATACGCGTCATGCGAACCATCCTTGGCAATATACAGCAAGCTGCTACTTGTGAGCGTTGTAAAGGGCGCGGTAAAATTCCTGAAAAAGTCTGTACAGTTTGTCATGGCTCGGGTGTGCAGCGTAAAAATAAATCAGTCAAACTTAAAGTTCCGGCCGGTATTGATGATGGCGCCACGATTCGCTTGAGCGGTCACGGTGAGGCGGTTGCCAACGGATCAAAAGGTGATTTATATGTTGGCATTAGAGTAAAAGCACATAAAAAGTTTACCCGCGAAGGGAATCTTATTTTGAGCGAACAATCGGTGCCTATGGTTGACGCGGCACTTGGCACAGAAATCGAGGTTGAGACCGTTGATGGTCCCGTGCGCATGAAAGTCCCGGCGGGAACACAAAGCGGCACGGACTTTAAGCTAAGCGGTCACGGCGTGCCGCATCTTCGAAGTAAATCACGAGGCGCCCATATTGTTACCATCAATGTTGAAACCCCGACAAAGCTAAGCAAGCGTCAACAAGAACTGCTTAAAGAATTTAAATCTAAAGGTAAGCGAAGTATTTTTGGCTAAGTTTGCGGCATGTAAACAGCGTCTTTAAGCCAATCTTCTACGCGTGCACCCAAACCTTCCATATAGGGAATAATTTTTAACAAATTTTGTCTATCTTCAGGTGTTATTTGAGCAATTTTGCCGCTGTATTTTTGCTCGTACATTTTAGCGTCGGCTCTAATAAAGACGTCTTCTGGGGTGGTATCAACTTCTGGATCGTACACAGCGCCACCTATGGCGATTCTAACATTAAATTCTTCATATTTGGTGCCTCTCGTAAGTTCACTGATGGCAAGATTAATACGATCTGAATGAAGCTTAATAGCTTGCTCAGGATCAGAGGTATTTCGGTGAGGATTTTCATGGTCATCTTGTTGATTGGTAACGGTAAAAACTGAAAACTCATCACCACCTAAGCGGGCAATACTGCTTCTAAGACTTTCGCTATCTATATCTCGATTACCACGGGCTACGAAATCATTTTCTCGCCTGAACGACTGGTGAAACGCCTGGCCAATAACACCAAGCAATTCATCACCGGCAGCATGACCCAATGTATCATTAACTGCTTTGAAGCCATTTAAATCACCGACCAATACAAGCACTGATTGCCCTTCTTCTAGTTCATTAATAGTTTCTGCAAGATCAGCGCGCCACTTGGTTTCGGTACTTAGGCCGGATTTCGCATCAATATTGAGCATGTGCTCAGCGGTATCGGCTCTTTGATCGGCGTCAACAAGTCGCTTGGCTAGCGCCTCGGCCGCATTCAAGACATGTCCAATTTCAGTTTCGGGGTTGGGATTATGAGTCTCAGACATAACCTTATTATGGCACTTACTACTTGGATAAGCGAGAGCTTGTGCTTATCTGGCATATAACGATACAATAGAAAACACGTGTTTGGAAGAAAAAAAACGTATTATCATGTCGATGAAGTGCCTTCTAAGCGGACTCGTGGTTTACGCAAACCCGTTAGTTTAGTCATTGCTGCGCTCATGTTTCTTGGCGGCGGCTATTTGTTTGTTTTGTTGCACTCGCCTGATGTACTAGTCTCGCCAGCGGCCGCAGCTGGTTATACTGAAGACAATCTTGTCAACTCAGATGAAAATTTTATAAAAATTGAGCGTATTAACCTGCTGGTTCCATTTCATACGGGTAAAACTGAAAAAACCCTAGAAAGTGGTGCTTGGCATCGCTTTCCTGAGCGCGGCGATCCAGAGCAAGGCGGTAACTTTATACTAAGCGCTCACCGTTTTAGGTTAGGGGCTACCCCAAATCAAACTATGGAGCGCTCACCGTTCTATCATTTAGACAAGCTACAAAATGAAGATATAGTGGATGTTTATTTTAACGGTAATTGGTATAAATATCAGATTAAGAAAATCTTTAGCGTAAAGCCTGATGCCGTAGAAATTGAAGAACCAAGTGACGAAGCGAAGCTTACATTATATAGTTGTTCATTAAAAGGTAGCGCCGATGGTCGCGTTGTCATTGAGGCCGCACCGATACATTCGTCTGCGACATCGAGCGAATCAGAAAACCCCTTGTTGTAAAAAAATCTTTTTGTCAGTTATTTTTTGTGTTTTAATGTAAACCGAACATGACACACACTATAAAAAATAATCAAAATGGGCTCATCCCCATGTTAATTATGTTGTTCGGCCTCTTAATAGGCATCATTGTACTTGTATATATGCGCGTGCAGCACGCCCAATAAATATTGAAAAACAAGCAAAAATATGCTACAATATATTAATGGAGTCTGATCATCAGATTGATTTATCTACACGTAAGCTTACGTCACGCTTAATTGTTCAGCGAGCCCTTCTTCGGGGCTGGAAGATAACTGGTTTCAAGACTAATCAAGGCCTGTTTATTATCAATATACCAGGCAGAAAAGCCCCAGTTCAGATTTTTAGCGCCTCACCACCTACCATGTCTTTAGCTGCTAGCAAAATAGCTAAAGATAAGTACATTACTAGCCAGCTATTGTTGAGCCATGATCTGCCAGTGCCAGCAGAAATACTTGTTGATACCTCCCGCCCACTAGGCCAAAAACAGATAGATGCTTTTATAAAAACGCACAATTCAGTAGTTGTTAAGCCGATAGATTCGGCGCATGGCAGGGGTATTTCTGTTGGAGTCAAAAGTTTTGAAGCAGTTAAGACGGCGATTCAAAGAGCAATGGAGGTTAGCGAAGATCCGCAGGTCATTGTTCAGCAACAATTAGGGGGGCTTGATGTGCGAATTGTGTGTATAGGATATAAATTTGTAGATACTATTTCTCGAGCTCCGGCTACCGTTGTTGGTGATGGCGCCAAAACAATCACGCAACTTATAGATGAGGCAAATATGAGCCAGAACCGCGGTGAAAAATATAAGGCAATTTTAAATCATATACCGCTCGAACTTGCTCAACAGTTTTTAGGCAAAAAAAATATGAATTTGATTCCTAAAAAAGGAGAACTGGTACAAGTTATTGGCGTGTCTAATGTGGGCATGGGCGGGGAGAGAAAGAATATTACGGACCGAATACCATCGTTTATGATTGAGTGGGCCGAGAAAGCATCAAAGGTGATGAATCTGCCAGTTTGTGGTGTTGATTTCATGGTTCCACGACTACCTCAAATAAGTGATACAAAAGATGATCTATCGCCTGTCATTATCGAAGTGAACAATGTCCCCTCGCTTATTCATTACGAAGACATCAACAGCCCTGAACAAAGTAGTTTAATTGACCGGTACCTAGACTACTTATCGGATATTGACAAAAACTCTAATTAGTGATATTTTAAAAGTCGCACAACAGGAATTTTTCTTGTTGTATTTTTTATAAATATAAGTTTAAGTTTAAGTATGCCAGGATTTTATGAAGCGCAAGAACGTGATATGTTCCTCTTTGTAGGATCGTATTTGTCATCGCAAAAAGATGCGTTATTAAAGCTGGGCACAAGCATGAAAAAGAAGATTACCCCGCTTGTTTTACTTGACTTTACAGACCCAAGTGCTCGAAAGAAATTAGCCACAGACTCAAAGGCAAAGATTTTGTACTGTGATTTTTCTTCTCATGTTGCCATAGAGCAAACGCTCGCCCCTTACAAAGATCGTCTTTTAGCTGCAACGTGTCGGGCAGAAAAGAATATTCCTTTATTTAAAAAGGTTATCCCGCATATTCCCTATATCAATACTCCTACCGAACTTTCGCTTGACTGGACAACAGATAAAATTCGCATGAGACAAATGCTCAGAACCCATGATAAGGCTATCTCGCCAAAATTTCTTGTGGTGCACGATGCTAGCGAAGAGACACTCAACAAAATAGAAAAAAAAGTTGGCTTTCCGCTGATAATTAAGCCGGCAGGGTTAGCCGCCAGCTTGCTCGTAACACTTTGCTATCACCGTGAAGAACTAGAGTCTAATCTAAAAAACACCGTTAAAAAGATTAATCAGATATACAAGAAGAAAAAAGGCAGAGGAGAGCCTCAAATTCTGGTAGAAGAATTTATGGAGGGCGCTATGTTCTCGACTGATATTTATGTTAATCAGCGAGGAGTAACCTACAGTACTCCACTTGTGCATGTTAAGACTGGTAAATCAATTGGCTACGACGACTTCTTTGGATATCTACGCATTACTCCCGTTATTCTCAAGCCGCATAAGATTGAAAATGCCCGTCGTGTAGCAGAAAAGGCAGTCGAAGCTCTTGGTCTTAGAAGTACTACATGTCACATTGAGTTAATGAAGACAGAAGATGGCTGGAAGATTATAGAATTAGGTCCCAGGATCGGTGGCTTTAGGCATGAGATGTATAGCCTCTCTTATGGCTTAGATCACTCACTAAATGATATGCTAATTCGAATACCCAGAAAGCCGATTTTAACAAAAAAGGTTCGAGGTTTTAGCGTAGTAATGCAGTTTTACGCCCGAAAAAAAGGTAAACTTCAAAGTCTTGAAGGTATCAACAAAATCAGAAAATTAGAGTCATTTTCACGGGTAGAAGTGAATAAAAAAATCGGTGAAATGTGTGATTTTGCTAGAAATGGCGATGACCCTGTTTTTACACTCGTCTTGTTTAATAAGAGTCGGTCACGAGTACTGGCCGACATACGTCGCGTCGAACAAAACGTAAAAATCAAAGTGATCACCCAAAAGAAAAAACAAGTTTCGTAATTTTGTGAAACGTTACTGCTAAAATAATAAAGTATGTCTAGCAAAGCGCCCGTACGTAGTGATGAAAAGAGCGAGGCGGAGCCTCAGTCAATTAGTTCGATAGTCATGTATCTTTGTCTAGCGGTGATTCTGCTCGTAAGCGGCTTTATAGCATTTAGTTTTTTGAACGACCGCACCGTAATTATTAACGAGCGACGCCTTAATGTACTGGTGGCTGATTCATCTGCAGAACGACAGCAAGGTTTGAGTGGTAGGAGTCGGTTAAAAGATAACGAGGGGATGTTGTTTGAATTTGATAGTGACGGTGTTTATTGTTTTTGGATGAAGGATATGAAGTTTGCTATTGACATGATCTGGCTTGATAAAAATAAAAAAGTAGTACATGTACAAGAAAATGCTACGCCTGACTCGTATCCCGAAAGCTTTTGTCCTAACAGCGAAGCCCGCTATGTTTTAGAAATTAGCGCGGGCAATGCCAATAAAATTGATATTAAGCTCGGTGATCAAGTCACGTTCTAGCGTGGCGTGGTATTATTTAAGCATATGCCGTATGAAATTATTGTTGCGGGCGCCATGGCGATCATCGCCATTTTATTGCTATTAATAAAAACTAACGGTGCAGTGGTATTTTTTAGTTTATGCGCAGGCAGTGTTTTGGCTAACCAGCTTGGTGGCGAGGCTAGCTTGCTGTTAACTAGCTTTATTAAAGATGGCGACCTTAGCCGAGCGGTAACGGCGATTGGTATGATCTTATTGCCTGCTATTTTTAGTGCCTTGTTCTTGCGTGGCTCTATTACTGCCTCAAAAATGTTCTTTAATATTTTGCCAAGTGCTGCTGTAGGCGCGTTAACGGTCCTGTTAGTTGTGCCGTTTATTCCGGGAGGTTTGCGTGAGCAGTTAATGAATAATGCTGCCTGGGACATGCTTGAGCGCTTTGAATCCGTGGTTATACTTAGCGGTATTTTGTCAGGCGTACTGTTACTATGGCTTAGTCAAAACAAGCACAAAAAAGATAAAAAGCATAAAAAATAGATTTAACTTCTTACTAAAAGCGTGAAGTCGAAAGTAGATAATAAAGCGAAGACTAGCCTAGGTAGTAGCTAACAACCTTCCAGGTTCCGCCAATATTATTAAAGACAACTGAGCCATTATAGGGTTGACCATTAAAGGTTATAGTGCCGCTAATCGTGCCTGAATCGGGGCCTTCGGAGACCCAGCTATTACGATTTACAGAAACTACGGCTCCATCAGGAATATTACTGGTATCCATCTGAACATAAGGGTTATTTTTAATGCCGTTTGCTTCAATAGAATTAATGGCCACAATTACTCCCTCGGGAGCGCTATTTGATGCTCCAGCTTGAGAGTTTGAGGGCGGCATTCTTCCGCTAGCGCCTGAACCTGCTCCTCCGCTCAACTGTTCATCAGCGACAGGGCCGGTTGGGGGCATATCGTTCATAGGTTGGTTAAAGTCCATTGTGCCAGGGGCATCTTCTAGCGTGGCTATTTCGGTGTCATCCGATGACGGTGCTGTCATGCGTCTGTAGGTGGCATACGCCACGCTACCCAATATTACTGGTACCGCAATGATGGCTATAAAAGCAAGATTGCCAAAT
This sequence comes from uncultured Candidatus Saccharibacteria bacterium, assembly GCA_964426755.1. GTDB lineage: Bacteria > Patescibacteriota > Saccharimonadia > Saccharimonadales > JAGQNJ01 > CAYRRR01. Next base: position 20,619 of record CAYRRR010000006.1, read on the forward strand.
CGCTGCGATAATTGAAATCTTTTAATGTTTTTAGAATTGGCGCTATACACGCTGGGCTGTGTTGGTTTTGAGCTACCCATACTGCTTATGATAACATAATCAATAAAAATCAAGCATTAAGTTCTAGTATTGACTTTTCTACATTTTCAGCGATAATATACCCTTGTTTAACCGCATTTTTTCCTAATTTTTAAAGGGAAAAGAGCAGGATCGGTTTTGCGAATGCAAAAGATGAATTTACTTCATCAGATCCGATGAGAAAAACCGTAGGTTTGTCTTATTCCGGGCCCATAGCTCAGCCGGTTAGAGCACCTGCCTTTTAAGCAGGGTGTCCTGGGTTCGAGTCCCAGTGGGCCCTCCAATCTGGTTATGCTTAAACTCCTCATCGTTGGGGAGTTTTTGTTTGGTATGATTAGACAATGACCAATACCCCAACCATTGCAACTTATGACCGATATGCCCAAACATATGATGCTGAGGTCATAGACTTTTGGAATAATTTTCCTAAAGACTTCATAGACGCCTTCATTAAACAACTACCTGGCAACAGAATACTCGACTTGGGGAGCGGTAGCGGCAGAGACGCTTTACTGCTCCGCGACCGCGGCACGGAGGTTATTTGTCTTGACGCTTCCAAAGCAATGATCGACATAACAACCAAGCTTGGGTTTGAAAGTCATCTTGCAGATTTCTCTCACATTGATTTCCCTGGAAGTTCATTTGATGGAGTATGGGCATACACGTCGCTTATACACGTACCCAAGGAGGAGGCTGCAGAGGCCATGACCGTAGTCCGCAGACTGCTAAAACAGGGTGGAATCTTTGCAATTGGCGTTATCGAGGGTGATAGTGCTGGCATGGTTGAGCGAAAGACAATGCCCGGAACATCACGTTACTTCAAAAACTATTCTAGTGAGGAGCTGCGTGAACTTATCGAGCCACTTGGCTTTAAGTTCCTGCAAGAGGAACGCTACCAGCCGTATAACAGTGTCTATCTAAATCAGCTTTATCAGCTCAGCTCCAGCTGAGCAATAAAAGGGCGGCTGGGAGTCTGAATTCTAGTTGCTACTGCATCTACTACAGCCCTCCAATTTTTGAGCCTCAACTTATGTTGGGGTTTTAAAATTGGATGTATCAACTTGTTGATTTGAACCCAGGAATCTTGGGTTCGTTCACGACGAACACGCGCAGAAGCTTGCTTCGAGCATGCGAGGAAGTGGGTCGAAGACGGCCCGCGGTGGGCCCTCCACAGATAAACCTAGTAGGAATGCTGGAACTTTGAGTTTTGGCATTTTTTTTCGCTCAAGCTTGCATATTAGCAACCTTAGCGTACGATAATACTATGAGTTTGTCTGGTGAACGTTTTTTAGACACGACAGTAAGACATGAGTTGGAAAAACCAACTATTAATTTACATGAATTACCCATTGGAAGTGAGGTTGAAATAGTATTAGGAGAAGGTGAAGACTGCGAACGACTAGCAAAACTGAGACTTCAATTCACTTCATCGCCAACAGAAGAAGAGCCAGGAAAATTTAGTGTACTTGAAGCTCAGCTTGATGAAGAAACAATAAGATTGAATGCAAAAGCAGAGATGCCTATGCCAGAACGCATGGGCGGTCAAATTTGGGTTAATTTTGCCTGTACCTATCGGCGTGGATATATGCCACCTATCACAATGGGTCAGAATGACGCCATATCACCAGGACGACACTTGTTTATGTGGATACCGGCCCCAACATATGAATCTCCAAATCGTGGAATCAAATACCACGCAGAAGTCTTAGAAGCTAAGATTATCTAATATATAGGGCCGAGTAAGCCTAATTTTAGTTTCGATAGCTAACGCTGTGACCTTTAATTATTGACATTAAATTATGCATATGCTATAATTGAAATATTGTTTTAATTGATCCGGGTTGGAAGTTTGCACTCGATTCATGCTAGCAATCGTGTAAAAACTTAAACTAAAGGATGATTAATGTCTTACTCTTATTCTTCGTCTCGAACGAAGACAGCGAAGCGTTCATATTCAAGGACTCGCTTCAATAAATCTACAAACAACCGAAGAAAAATTACTAAATCTATTAACCCCGAGCGCTTTATTGCAGCTGCACAGGTACGTGACCAAGAGGTTTACGAACCCCAACACACATTCAATGATTTTGCACTGAAAGAGATGTTAAAAACAAATCTTGTCGCTAAAGGCTATAAGATTCCGTCCCCAATTCAAGACCAAACTATTCCGGCGGGTCTGTCGGGCCGAGATGTTATTGGCATGGCTGGCACTGGTACCGGCAAAACAGCTGCGTTTGCGTTACCGGTATTGCAGCGACTCATTACTGATAAGTCTTCAGCAGCTATTATTATTGCGCCAACACGCGAACTTGCGCAGCAAATTGAAGAAGAGTGTGAGCACCTTGCAATTGGAAGTCGCTTACGAGGCGCGCTATTAATTGGCGGTTCAAGTATGGGTGCGCAGCTGCGTGATCTTCGATATAATCCGCAAATTGTCATTGGCACGCCAGGTCGTATTAAAGATCATCTTCAGCGCGGCAGTCTGAAGCTACGTAACTTCAATATGGTAGTGCTAGACGAGGTTGATCGCATGCTTGATATGGGTTTTGTAAATGATGTGAAAGAAATATTGCGTAATGTTAATAGTAATCGTCAGTCATTCTTTTTCTCGGCAACGATTGACGAGCGTGTGCGCAATTTAATTACGACGTTTACTAACGACCCTGTTAGCGTAGCTATAAAATCAAATAAAGCTAGTGAAAGCGTCAACCAAGATGTGGTCCGTTACGACGACAACGCCAATAGGCTTGATAAACTTCATGATTTGTTACTGCAAAATACGGTTACTAAAGCAATAGTTTTTGACGAAACTCAACGCAGTGTCGAGCGTCTACACCGGACGCTATCAGAGCGTGGTTTTAAAACCGAGGCATTACATGGCGGCAAGACACAAGGCCAACGCTTACGTGCCTTGAATAAATTTAAAAACAACGAAGTAACCATTCTTGTGGCAACTGATGTTGCTGCTCGGGGCATTGACGTGGCAGATATTACGCACGTCATAAACTATTCTGCGCCATCGGAGTACGAAGACTACATACATAGAATCGGGCGCGCCGGACGAGCAGGACAGATTGGCCATGCCTTTACGTTTGTTCCAAGGTACTAAGACTTAGCGTCTAAGTTTTGTTTTGAGGCGTAAATTTGATAAATAATCGCTTGGGTTAAGGTTGGGATGTTCGCTTAAATAAATGATGTGGTGATCTGCGAACGAGATGTTGGCGTCTGATCCGGCTGAATAGGTGCTACGAGTGTTGTACATCGGATCGTTCATCATGAGTTTTAGCTCAGCAATCGCCTGCTTTGCTTCATCTGTTTTAAAAAATGCTTGCTGACGCAAGGTGAAGTGCTTGTTTGAAATAGTACTATACAATTCATTAAGTTGATTGTAGTAACTGAATCATTTAGTTTATGTACGACTAAAGTATTCAGTCCACTAGCCTTATTATACGTTACCAAGATGTTATAGCCTAATGCGCCTGGGTCAAAGCAATGAACGCAATAGATGAATCTGAAGTAAATTTTGAACCAGTTTAGGCTATATGAATAAAATAGCATAAGATGCTTTTGTTTGTTGCTCGAGCACTACGTATTATGACCTCAAGATGTTTAGACACTATCACTTGAGGCGCACCACTTTGCTATCGTTCATTATGATTGCATTCTTGGCTGGATTAGCTCTACCGCAACTTACGTTAAACACATCACATATCATTGTTGTGTACCTTTGTCTAGGCCTAAGTGGTCTATTCATTCTACTAAAGCGTAAAAACGGAGCTATATTTGTTCTGCTGTTCGTAGTTGCTCTGTTTATGGGTATGTGGCGTGGGTCGACGTTTAATAAGCGCGTTGACCAGTATCAATCTTATGTTGGCCAGTCGGTTACGATGCAGGTAACTGCTCGTGAGGACTCCGTCTATAGCGAACGTAAACAGCTGGTGTACTCGGCTACAGATATAGAACTAACTAGCCCACAGACTGTAAAGCTTGTTGGTAATATAGAGATAGAGGGTTTTGGTGAGCCAATGATATATCGCGGGGACAGAGTTGAGGTGAGCGGTCGGCTGTTCCGAAAGCGAGGCGATAACATTGCTGGCATCTCGTTTGCCAGCATGTCGCTTATTCGTAAAGACAGCTCACCAGTTAATAGACTGCGGCGGCAATTTGCGGCCGGCTTACAAAACGCACTCCCTGAACCTATGGCATCGTTTGCTCTAGGGCTGCTAATCGGACAGCGCAATACACTACCCGAGGAATTTAAAGATCAACTGACAACAGTCGGGCTTATTCACATTGTGGCAGTATCAGGATATAACCTAACCATCATTACTAACTTCTCAAAACGAATGTTTGAACGACAATCTCGCTATCAGGCTATGGCTGTGTCAGTTGGTTTGATATTTTTATTTCTATTACTTACCGGCTCCAGCCCTTCTATCGTGAGGGCTGCGGTGGTAAGCTCTATAGGCTTGGTTACATGGTATTTTGGTCGTAACATTAAACCTGTATTGCTGCTATTATTAGCAGCTTGCTTAACAGCTGGCGTTAATCCGTTGTATTTATGGACAAGCATAGGCTGGTATCTTTCATTCACGGCATTCTATGGTGTTTTAGTTTTAGCCCCGCTACTTCGACGGCGCGTACTCAAGCCAAAATATCAAGACAGACAATTGCCACAAATTTTAACAGAAACATTAGCGGCGCAACTCTGCACATTACCAATTATTTTGTTTGTGTTTAGCCGATTGTCGATCATTAGTATGGTGGCGAATTTACTGGTTATTCCTATGATCCCGTTTGCAATGCTTGCCAGCCTGGTGGCTGGAATATACGGCATGATTGGTCCATTTGTGCTGGGTGGGGCTTTTGTGGTACCCGCCCGCTTGATGCTGGACTATGTTATTTCGCTTACTGAGGCGTTGAGCAGGGTGCCGTATGCAAATGTTTCACTGCCAATTACGTCTGCGCAAATGATAGCTCTATACATTTTTATTGTGTTAATAAGTTGTATTTTATTTACATCTCAACGACAACGGCTGGCGACGCATCGTCTAAGAAATATGGTATAATAACAGATGAAGACAGGAGAAACTAATGGCAGGGCATAGTAAGTGGGCAAAGATTCATCGTGGTAAAGCAATTGAAGACGCCAAGCGTGGTGCAGTTTTTACGCGGCTTGGTAATGCCATTGCAATTGCGGCTAAGAACGGTGCTGATCCGGACATGAATTTTACTTTACGTCTTGCGATTGATAAGGCGAAAGCCGCAAATATGCCAGCCAATAATATTCAGCGCGCAATAGACCGAGGATCCGGTAAGCTTGGGGGCGATCAAATTCAAGAAGTGATGTATGAGGGATACGGTCCGGGAGGAGTAGCAATTTTGGTTGAATGTGCCACCGATAATACTAACCGTACCTACACCTTTGTGAAAACGGCTTTTAATAAGCATGGTGGCAGTATTGCCGAGAAGGGCTCAGTGGCATACCAATTTGATCGTAAGGGGGTAATTCGTATTAACGGCAGCGGGGAAGACTTGCTATTGCAAGTACTGGACGCCGGAGCCGAGGACGCTGAAGAAGTAGAGGGAGAGATTATTGTCTTTACTGATCCTAAACAGCTTGCCGCAGTGCGTGATAATTTGCAAACAGCGGGGCTTGCCGTTATAGAAGCAGAGCTGAGCTATCAGCCACAAAATATTGTTGAGATTACTGATGAGGCTACCCGGGACAAAGTGGTGCGCCTGATGGATGCCCTTGAGGAGCTTGACGATGTAGTGAATACTCACGTAAACTTTGAGACATGAAAAAATTACGGGGTAGTAAGCGGATAGTTTTATTGGTTGTGATTATTGCAGTAGTCCTTGCAATTACTTCAATGCTCTATAAGCGCACCGAACAGTGTCCACCCAAAAACGAGCAAACAATTGGGGCTAGGCTTTGTCATGGCTTTGGCCCAAGGACGTATCGAGGTTTTCCGTTTGGAGTGATCTACGAAACGCCTAAGTACATAGAAGCCCAACAGCAAGAAGGCATAGTTGTCAAAACCCAGTACTGGCCAATACTTTTCAATGTTTTATTTTATGCTATGTGGACAGTAATATTACTTGTTCTTATCAAAACGCTTAAGAACGATAAGCATAACAATATTGACATGAAGTAAAATTTACATTAAGTATTGGAAAAATAAAAGGACAGGACTATATTAATCCCCATCTATGGGGTTACGAATCAAAATTTCAATACTGATCTGCGCTTTATTTATTGCCATGGTGCCAGCAATGGTCATTGCAGAAACAAACTATAAGGCACTCATTACTGTTGTTAAGATCGGCGGTGCAGTGCCTGATCAACCAACTGAGTTTGTTGAGATTTATAACGATGGTGATGTCGAAATTGATTTGAAAGGTTGGCGTGTTGAATATGCTAAACCGTCTGCTCAAATACCTGATTGTGCTGTAGCTGGCTGGAAGCAAGTTGATGCAACAAACACTCGGGAGGTGCTGCTCGATGGTATATTGGCGCCGCAAGCAAGGAAGGTGGTTGAACTACAAATGAACGATAATGTAGGCGGCTCAGTGCGCCTGCTTTCAAATGTAGGGGCAATTGACTTAGTTGGTTGGGGAACGGTTGCGAGCCCGCCCGTTTGCGCAGAAGGAGAATTCTCACCTATTCCACCGAATACAAAAAGCCTCAAGCGGTGGTTTAATAGCGAAGGCTACGCAATTGACACAAATCATAATGCCAATGATTTTACCCTTGAAGACAGCCCAATAAAGACAGCCGAACCGGATACTAACCCAAGTAGTGATACATGCAGTAATATTGACGGTGTACAAGCAGAAGTTCCGGCAGGCTATATGCAACAAGGCAGCATGTGCATCCAAAATGATAGACCATCTCTACAGTGTGAAGCACTTGAGATTAGTGAGATCGTTCCTAATCCCGCCGGAACGGATACCGGTAATGAATATATAGAGCTGTATAATCCGCTTGCAACTGATATTTCGCTTGAAGGTTGCGCTCTCAAAATAGGGGCATCGAGTAAACAATTGAGCGGATATATGCAACCCGGTTATCAAGCGTTTTATGGATTAGTATTGCCGAATTCAGACGGCGGCACCGTCGAGTTCGTTGGTGCAACAACCGAAAGCGCCGTTATGTATCCTGCTGATATGGGCGACGATGAGGCTTGGGCATACATTGATGGATCCTGGCATATCACCACGACACCGACGCCGGGCAGACCAAATATTGCCGCGGTCGTTGCTACGGCAAGTAGTCGCAGTGAAGCGTTGATACCTTGCCCCGAGGGGAAATACCGCAACCCTGAAACCAATCGCTGTAAGAATAGTGAATCAGATGATGGCCTTAAACCATGCGATGCCGGTCAGGTTAGAAATCCTGAAACGAACCGCTGCCGAAAAGTTGACGCAGCTGGATTGACATCTTTGAAGCCGTGCAGTCCGGGACAAGAGCGCAACCCCGCAACCAATCGCTGCCGAAAAGTGGCTACCTCTTCTAGCTCGCTTAAACCTTGTGAGCCTGGCCAGGAACGCAACCCTGAAACGAACCGCTGCCGAAAAGTTGCTGGTGCTTCTACAGCTTCAGCTAACA
>CAYRRR010000006.1:28411-35199 GCA_964426755.1 uncultured Candidatus Saccharibacteria bacterium
CCTGAAACGAACCGCTGCCGAAAAGTTGCTGGTGCTTCTACAGCTTCAGCTAACAGTAAAGAGTCCAATAAAGGTAGTTCGCAGCCGGTTGGTTACGCCATCTTTGGATTAATCGCAGCAGCAGCCTTAAGCTATGGGGTGTATGAATACCGGCAAGAAATTGGTAATTTCTTCAGTGGTTTGCGTCTAAAATTCAAAAAGTAATATACTGGTAATCATGCGAATCATGGGGATTGATCCAGGAACGGGTATTCTGGGCTTTGGTGTGATTGATAGCAAAAACGGCAAAGCCAGTCTGGTAGATGCCGGCGTTATAAGAACGCCCGTAAAACAGGCTGACAGCGATCGATTATTTACAATATATAAAGAGCTAGAGCAGCTAATAAAAGAACATAAACCACAGGTATTATCAGTCGAGAAGCTATTTTTTATACGCAATATAACAACAGCTATGAGCGTATCGCAGGCGCGCGGGGTGGTTCTGCTGCTTGGCAAGCAGCATGATCTGGAATTGCATGAGTTTACTCCTTTGCAAATTAAACAAGCCGTGACCGGCTATGGCAAGGCAGAAAAAAAACAAATTCAAGAAATGGTTAAAGTTATCTTAGGCTTGAAAGAGGTGCCCAAGCCAGATGATGCGGCCGATGCCCTGGCTGCTGCTATCTGTTGCAGCATGAGTATGAGATAATAGTACTAATGATAGCAACACTTACTGGCATGGTTGCCGAAAAAATAGGCTCGCAAGTTATCTTAGATGTAAGCGGCGTAGGCTATGGAGTACTTGTGACGGTGAGTGACTTTGGCAATTTAGTGATTGGCGATACTGTTAAACTTTATGTCTACGAAAACATTAAAGAAGACGCACATAATTTATTTGGCTTTAAGCAACTTGATGTTAAAGAACTGTTCGAACAATTATTAAGCGTAAAAAATGTTGGTCCAAAAGTAGCCTTAGCAGTACTTGATATAGGGCCTTCAAATACAGTTCGTGCGGCTATAGCTAATGGAGAGGTCAAGATTCTTCAGACTGCCAAGGGCGTAGGTAAACGCGCAGCAGAGCAGATTGTAGTAGAGCTTCGAGATAAAGTAGGGCTGCCAAGCGAAACCGCAGAGGGAGTTATAGGGCGCTCAGGAATAAGTGCGCAGGATGAGGCGACACAAGCCTTAGTGGCGCTTGGTTACACAGATGCAGACGCGCAAATGTTGCTTTCAAAAGTAGACAAAGATTTGTCAGTAGAAGAACGTATAAAACAAGCCCTAAAGGTTACGAATAAGTGATAGAAAAGTTTATAGAACCAGCAAATTCAATAAAGAGCGATGCTTTACTAACAGAAGATGACAAAACTGCATTATTAAAAAATACATATAGAATGGGCATAAATCGTTTTAAGAAATTCTTAGAACGGATGGCAGACTATCAAGACCCTTACATTAAAGATGAAGCTTATGAGGCCGTCTCGTTACAGATTAAGGACGACGAAATTTTGACGACCTGGGGACTGCCGCCAGATGCTAATGTGCAAATTGTATTAGGATATACTCCTGACTTATTTGATGAAGATAAGGATTTAATCGACTGTACTTGCGAGATTGCGGTAGTGCACCATGACCAAGATGGAGGGCAAAACCTAATTAAGCTTTTGCCGCTCAGACAATATGAAGGCGACGAAAATAATTTTGACCTTGTTAATGACCCCCAAACTATTGACCAGGCTTTGGTTGCACAAAAGGTATTGCTTGGTATGATGGGTGATCAGGTAGAGATGCTACACTTTATAGAGCGTAATGTTATATCTAGTGAGGAAGCGCAGTGAACTATTGTAAGGATATAAAATAAAAGTAGCTATGGCGATTGAACGAATTGTTAACACAGGTTCAGATGAGACACCCGAAGAGCAAGAGCTTGAAATTACCTTGCGGCCTCATGATTTTGAGAATTATATCGGCCAGGAACGAATCAAACAAAACTTAAAATTAGCAATTCGGGCGGCTAATAAACGTGGTGAGCCAATTGATCATGTTTTGCTCTATGGTCCGCCAGGCCTTGGTAAGACTACGCTGGCTACCGTTATCGCAAATGAAATGGGTGCGCAAATACGGGTGACAAGCGGGCCCGCAATTGAGCGAGCAGGAGACCTGGCCAGTCTACTTACTAATTTGCAGGACGGCGATATTTTGTTTATTGATGAGATCCACCGGCTGCACCGTAGCGTAGAAGAGATCTTATACAGTGCCATGGAAGATTTCAAGCTAGATATTATGCTAGGCAAGGGCCCGAGCGCAAAAAGTTTACGGCTTGATTTACCAAAATTCACGATTATAGGTGCCACTACCAGAACAGGCTCTTTGGCGGCACCTTTGCGTGATCGCTTTGGCATGATCCACCGGCTTGAATTCTATACACCTGATGAAATTGCGCAAATAATTAAAAGAGCATCGAGTATTTTAAACGTAAAAATTGACGATACTGCAGCTAAAAAATTAGCCCGTCGCGCAAGATTAACGCCACGAATAGCTAACCGGCTGCTAAAGCGCGTAAGAGACTATGCCGATGTTAATGGTGACGGTATTATAGACCACCATATTAGCAGTAGCGCCCTGAAATTACTTGAGATTGATGAGCTTGGTTTAGATCCGGCTGATCGCCGAATGCTTGAAGCTATTATAGAGAGCTATGACGGTGGGCCGGTGGGGGTTGATACTATTGCGGCGCTTATCGCAGAGGAGCGGGGTACAATTGAAGATTTTCATGAGCCGTACCTTATGCAGATTGGTTTGATAGAGCGAACACCTCGAGGCCGAAAGGTAACTCCAAAAGCGTACAAGCATTTAGGTAGAAACATGCAATCTGATGAATCTCAACCTTCTTTGTTATAATGAAACAAATGGAAACCAACATCAGCGAAGAAACAAACTCAAAGCTATCTCACATTGGCCGGAAATATTTTAAATTTATTGAGTTTGACAAAGATGAACAATTGATTACAGAAATCAGAAAGCATCCAATAGGACTATTTTTTATCTATCTAACAGGTTGCAGTATTGCGCTCGTCTTTGCTATTCTGCTGTATGTTATCGGGTTTAGTAGCGGTTTTTCTTCAGCGTTTGATGGTACCGGTATTTCAGGTGATACAGCACGAAGCGTGATAGCCCTGCTAGGATTTATTTTCATTGTAGGTGCGGTAGTCGTAATGACCATTCAAGCAATCTTATATGTTAATAATGTTATTTTTGTAACCAGCGAAAAGATAGCTCAAGTTCTCTATATTACGTTATTTAATCGCAAGATTTCTCAGTTAAGTATAGGTGACGTTCAAGACGTAACAGTAACGCAAAAGGGCGTCTTGGCCCACCTTTTTAATTATGGAACGCTTGTAATTGAAACAGCCGGCGAACAGCAAAACTACACATTCACCTACATTCCTGATCCATACACTTACTCACGAGCTATAGTGAGCTCTCATGAAGTTAATCTGACAAAGTTTGGCAACTAACTACTCGCGGAACGGATTGTCACGGTTTTGGTCAAAAAGCGCTTTCACCTCTACATTGGTAGACTGTAATTCTTGAATTTTTTCAACCGCATTTTTGTCAATCCTTGCGGGGCGACTCTCGCCTGCTTTTTCGGCAACTGCTGACTCTGATGGTTCTTGGTTAGCTAACGAGTTAATTCGGTATACAAAAAAACTGAGGATTAATAACGAGCTTACTATAAAAATAAACACTGCGTATGATGCAGCAAAAGCTACTATCCTTTTCATAAACTTATCAAAAATGGCTCTATCTATTTTCATGGCTTTAAATAAATATTAACACTAACATTAAACTTAACCTCCGTACTACGACCGCTTGAGGCTTCTGGTTCAATCTTCACTTTTGATATTTGTGCGGTACGTCGGTTTTTTTCTAGTTTAGATAAGAAGTTCAAAAAGGCATAATAGTCTTGGTTTCGTGGCGACACAATGGCCATTTCTACGCTGTAGAGGCCTTTTATGCCCTGCACTGGTTTTGCTTGGCTAATAGTAGGATTGCTTGTTTGCGGTGAAGCTTGCGTGGAGGTACTGCTTTCAGTTTGGGCTGGTGGCGTGACCTTGGTTCCTAAGTTTGAGGCTGGGAAGGTAATAGATGCAATCTCAACACCACTTGCTTGAGCTAGTGCAACAACTTCTCGTACGGCCCGAGCCTGATCTTTATCTTGCGGCACAATTGATTGAGTGATCTCTTCCAGATTGCTGTACCGCTTAATATCATTTTGAGCTTTGATAAGTTCGGTCTGCTGCATTTCTAGCGCCTGGTTAGTTGCTTTTGCATCAACAAGCGCAGCCGACTCTTTAGATAGTAACTGACTGCCAAAATAGAGCAGGGCAACGAGCATAAGACTGCTAACAGCAAACAATCCTAACATTACAAAATAGGCACGTTTGCTTGTCATGACCCCTCCTGTGTTCGGCTATTGCTGATAAACATGAACGGGTTGTTTTTGGTAAAGAGAGCTCTCATAGTTACACGACAGGGGTAGTCCGGATCTGTTGCCTCTTCACAGGTGACTGATACGATATCGACCTGATCGAACAACTTATTTTTAGGGTCAGTGAGGTTTATCTGAATTTGTGTAGCGGTATTCTGATTGGTCGATCGAGCGGTTAAATCAATGCCGCCTTGAACCTCTGAAATTTCAACATCCGATAAAATGGTTCCGGGTGGCATGACCGCGCCAACTTGTTTGATAAGCTCCGAAAAAATCACTTGTTTTTGCAATACTTGAACTATGAGCTTTAGGTTGTCAGATATATTCTGTACTTTATCTAGCGTTTCTTCTAGGTCCTGTGCCTTTAGTTCAGCGCGCGTTTCTTCATTAAGCTTGCTGTAACGCCTTGTTTCCATTTGTAAATATGCTCGACCAACAAAAATTGTGCTACCTGTCAGCAGTAGCATAACGATCAAGCCGATCGTCCAACGAAGAATGATGCTATTTTTATGAGCATATCGTAAGGACTCTCGGTAGTCATTCGGCAAAAGATTAATCATAGGAGAGGCTCCTTGGGATCGATGAGGCTTAGACCAGCCGTTGTGACAAATAAGCCGGACTCAGAAGTAGGAACATGCTTAATACGGTCGAACGTAATAATAGACCATGGGTCACAAGACCGTACTGGTAGGCGAAGTGCATTTGTTAGATAGTCGGTGAGTCCTGGGATATTTGATCCGCCACCAAAGGTAACAACTTGTCCAATTTTTTTATGTTGATCATTCACGCGCTCTTCATAGTAGCGAATCATGCGCTTAATTTCTTTTGTTAACTCTTCTATGAATGGCTTGATGGCGTCACGAATCTCAGTTTGTTTTTTGCTTAAATTTAGGCCATAGCGTGTTTTAATGGTGTGAGCCTCTTGGGCGGTAACGTTAAGTGCCTGCATAATGGCGTTGGTATAATGCTCTCCTCCGCCTGATACGGTTCCGGTGACGACTAGATTATTATCGTATATGGTTATGTCGGTAGAGGCTGCCCCAAAATCGATCAGCACACTTGGAACTTGGTGTTGATCAGTAATATTAAATAGTCGATTTGAAGCACCGGTGGTGGGCTCAATCGCAACTACCTCCAGCCCTAAGATTTGAGCAAACTTCATGTACGAATCAATAATTTTACGCGGAACGGCAACTGTTAGCACGCGCCGTTCATTGTTTAAAGAGTCTACCATTGAATAATCTGTGTAAAGCTCATCTATAGGTGAGGGCAGATATTGCTGCATCTCAGTTTGGATGGCGTCGTGGGTGTCTTTCTCGCTAATTTCTTTTGGTAAGCTGATGATACGAGAAAAGGTGTACGCACCTGGCACCGAAAAAGCAACACGTCGGGTTGTGATCTCTCCTTCAAGCCCATCACTGAATAGTTTTTTTGTAGCAGCAGCTACCCCTTCAAAGTTGATGATCTCTCCTTTTTGTATCCATGCTTCTTCATAAGAGGTAAGTCCATAGCCCACAACGCTATAAGCAGCCTTATCTTTATGGGGTTGTAGCTGCATTACCTTAATGCTTCGAAAGCCAATATCAAGGCCAAACAACGGGCGGTCTTTATAAAAATAAATAGTATCAGGCATAGTTTTTAGCGTTAGCGTCTTACAGTAGTATAGCATTCATAATTGGTATAACAGAGATCCTAAATAAAATAACCCCGCTACGTACGGGGTTATTTGTATCTACTAAAACTAATTAATTGTTAAGGCTAGTCTTAGAGTAAGTTCCGCTGCCATCGATTTGGCCTTCAAGTGTGGCAGTTAAAGTGTAGCCAGAACAGTCAGTAGTTGAGTTATCACAACCACTTGGTGTTGCTACGTATGAATACGAATTAGCTGCAGGCGCACCCACGAGTGTAGCTGATGAGCCTTTTGGATCTTGCAGAGCTTCGGTGTCAAGACCTTTAAGGTTGTCGCTTCTAAAGGTAGCATCATTAAGACTGGTAAGTGTTGGGTAGCGTCCATTCTGGGCATAGTATGCCTCTAGCTGACCATGTAGTGCCTTAATGTCCGTTTGTCGTTCTGTGTCACGACCTTTTTGCTGAATGCCATTAAAGGTTGTAATGACTAATGCTGCCAAAATACCGATAACAACGATCACAATTAAGAGCTCCACAATCGTGAAACCTTGCTGTTTTTTGCTTAGTGAAGTCATAAGGACCCACCCTCCTTGTTTTATTTGCTTATCTATTTGACAAGACATTTTCTGCAATGTCTAGCTAAGCACAATTATAACCATAAGTGTAACGGCAAGCAAGCAAATTCTTGAAC
>CAYRRR010000006.1:35299-39543 GCA_964426755.1 uncultured Candidatus Saccharibacteria bacterium
ATTACCCGCCAATATTCTTACTCAAAGAGGCAATCGGCCCCATGACGCTAGCGGCTATCAGTCCTACCACGCTACCAAGAACAATTATCATGATCGGTTCTATGATAGAGCTCAGTCCGTCCACCGTTGCGGCAACATCCTCTTCATAAAAGTCGGCTACCTTAACTAAGATAGTATCAATTTGTCCGGTTTCTTCACCGACGGCAAGCATCTGTGAGACAATGGGCGGAAAGTGGGTGCCTTTAGCGAGCGTTTCTGACAGTTGCTTTCCGTTTTTTACCTCTTTTGCTGCGCTATTGAGCTCTTCTTCAATAACTTTGTTACCGATAGCCGCACCCGTCACTTCAAGAGCATCTAATACTGCCACCCCTGCAGCCATCAATGAGGCAAATGTACGGGCAAAACGGGCGATGGCAACTTTGATAACAACCGTTTTAATGATAGGAATGCGTAACAGCAACGCATGAAGTTGCCGTTTGCCTTTAGGGGTTCTTGTATAGCGTCTCAGTAAAAACAGTGTGATTGTTAGTCCGATTATTATTAGCGGAACATTGCTTCGTAAAAAGTCACTCAGCGACAACATAACTTGAGTATAGATTGGCAGCTCGGCATCCTCACCACCAAGATCTGTTAAAATACTGCTTATTTTTGGCATAATAAAAACCATAATGCCAAAAAAGGCTGCAACCGTTACTACCAGGATTACGACCGGGTATGTCATGGCGCTTTTAATTTTTTTGCGCATGCTGCTATCGCGCTCTATTTGCGTGGCTAGGCGCTTTAATATTTCATCTAAGATGCCCCCAGCTTCACCAGCCTTCACCATATTGACATAAACGTCAGAGAATACATTTGGGTGTTTTGCAAACCCATCGGCAAGCGGCAAGCCGCTTTCAACATGCTTACCGATATCACCTATGATTGTTTTAAAGTATTTGTTTGAGGCTTGTAGTTGCAACGTCGATAGTGCTCGATTTAAAGGCACACCAGCCGAAACCATGGTCGAGAGCTGGCGAGTAAAAATTGCTAAATCTTTCAAAGGAACGCTTCTATGCGCTAAGAACTTAGTTTGAAATCCGTGTTTCATATCAGCCTTAACCACAAGCGGGTGAAGACCTTGGTTGCGCAGGGTGGTTATGGCTGCCTCTTTGGTGGGAGCATCCAGCCGGCCAGTGATTGTTCTGCCTTCTTTTTTGGCGGTATAGGTAAACTGATCCATGACTTAGGTCTCTCGCGTCACCCTTAAAATTTCTTCTATACTTGTTTGACCACACAGAGCTTTTACAAAACCATCCATTTGCATTGTTAACATGCCGTCAGTTATGGCTTGCTTCTGGATTACATCACTGGTAGCGTTGCTAACAATGAGTTTTTGAATTTCATTTGTGTTCTCGAGCACTTCGTAAATTCCCATGCGTCCCTTGTAGCCAACGTGATTACAAACATCACAGCCACCGTCATGTGCTTTCCATAGCCGCGTAATGGCTGTTTCGGTAGTCGAGAGTTCATTGCTTTCTTGTAGTTTTTTAGCCGAGCTGAATTTGCCAATGCCCGCATCACGAGCACGCTGTTCTAATGAGTGAATCCAGGCATGTTTCTCGGGGTTGTCAATGTGGAAGGCTTCTCTGATTTTAGTAAGCGTTGCTTCATCCGGGGTGTAGCTTTCGCGACATTCAATGCATAGTTTTCGAATAAGACGTTGACCAACTACGGCACGAATAGTAGAAGCAATCAAAAAGGGCTCAACGCCCATATCAAGTAGGCGTGGCAAAGAGGTGGCAGCATTGTTTGTGTGAAGCGTAGAAAATACCAAATGCCCAGTTAGGGCGGCCTGGACAGCCAAATTGGCTGTTTCGCCATCACGAATTTCTCCAACCATGATGATATTCGGATCTTGGCGAAGCAAGGCGCGTAACCCATTCACAAATGTCATGCCGGCTACCGGGTTAACCTGTGTTTGGTTCGCACCTGTCACGCGATATTCAACTGGATCCTCAACTGTAGAGATGTTGACCGATGGTTTATTAAGCGTGCTTAAGATACTAAATAGACTCGTAGATTTTCCAGAACCAGTCGGGCCAGTTACAAGTATCATGCCGTAGGGTTGCACAATCGCACGGTTAACTGTTTCAAGTGAGCCGTCCCAGTAGCCCAAGTCCTGCAACTCAAGCGCTTTGGTAGATTCATCTAAAATTCTCATAACCACTTTTTCGCCATCCATAATTGGAAGGGTAGAGACACGGAGGGCATAAACCTGTCCGGAGACCTGAATTTTAAAGCGGCCATCTTGCGGTGCTCGTCGTTCATCAATTTTTAAGTTTGAAAGAATTTTAATGCGCGACACCAGGGCTGCGGTAACTTTTTTTGGCAACCGATTTGCTTCACGCAACACACCGTCTACACGATAACGAATCAATACTACATCTTCGCGGGGTTCAATGTGAACATCACTGGCACCAGCTTTTATAGCGTACTCAATAATAAGGTTAACCGTTTGAGCAATAGGCGAATCTTCTGCCAAGTCTTCTGCATTAACATGCTCGGGAGCCTCTTCATCGGTTTTATCTTCGGTAGAAATAACCTTAGTAAGCTCAGTGCCTATATTGCCGCGGTATTGGTCTAGGCCGGCTTGAATATTTGCTCGCGTAGCAACGTATGCTTTAACGTTACCGCCCATTTGTTTTTGCAAAAAGTTAATAGCTTCTATGTCATCGGGATCCTCCAGGGCAACCTTTTTGATACCATCTTGTCCTACCTCAAAAAGGATGACACGATATTGATTAGCGATTCGTTCTGGAATTAGTTGTAATGTTTGGTGGGGTATTTCTGAGGGCTTTAAATCGATAAATGGCATATCGATTTCTTTAGCGTATAGCTTGGTAAGCTCCTTATCATTTACAAGATTACTTTTTAGGACTAGATCTTGAAGCGGCTGTTTGGTAGAGGCTGCCTGTTGCTTAAGGGTGGTCAGCTGCTCATCAGTAACTTTACCGGCTCTTTTTAATAGTTTTTCAACTAAGTTGTCAGATATTCGCATTTCGTTATAACTCCCGAACTAGGGGCTGTACTACGTTTGTATCGATATTTATTTTCACCATAATAATAAGTGGACACATAGTTATCGTTCATTATATAGAAGTTTAATAGCCATAACCAGATTAAATTTCTTACTGTACGTGCCGAATAAAAGGTATTATTATAAGGACACCAAAAGAGGTGGAGAAGGGGACAATCATAATGGCAGATAAAAAAGCTGCAGCAGAAACCAGTGGTAAGAGCCAGGCGCTTAATCTGGCGCTCGATACGATAGAAAAGCAATTTGGCAAAGGGTCTATTATGCGATTGGGCGAGGCTCATAAAACAGCGGTAGAAACAATCCCTACGGGTAGTTTAGCCCTTGATTTGGCACTGGGCGGGGGTCTTCCTAAGGGAAGAATTATTGAAATTTATGGGCCGGAAAGTTCTGGTAAAACCACCCTGGCGTTGCATGCTATTGCTGAAATTCAAAAACAGGGCGGTACGGCTGCTTTTGTTGACGCCGAGCATGCCCTCGATCCAGCGTACGCCAAACGCCTTGGCGTCAAAGTTGATAACTTACTGATTTCGCAGCCTGATAATGGTGAGCAAGCACTTGAAATCACCGAGACTTTGGTACGCTCTAATGCAGTTGACCTGATTGTTGTGGACTCTGTGGCAGCGCTTGTTCCTCGCGCAGAGATCGAGGGTGATATGGGTGATGCTCATATGGGCTTACAGGCTCGTTTGATGAGTCAGGCACTCCGCAAACTAACCGGCGTTATTAACAAATCAAAAGCTACGGTAATTTTCATTAACCAGATCCGGATGAAGATTGGTATCATGTTTGGTAACCCAGAAACGACTACGGGCGGTAACGCCTTGAAGTTTTATGCCTCGGTTCGTATGGACATTCGCCGAACCTCTCAAATTAAGCAGGGCGATAAAGTAATCGGTAACCATTGCCGCGTTAAAGTTGTCAAAAACAAAATTGCGCCGCCGTTTAGAGAAGCCGAGTTTGATATCATGTACAACCAAGGGATTTCACGTTCAGGTGATGTAATTGACTTAGCAGTAAATCACAATATCATCGAAAAAGCAGGTGCTTGGTTTTCATACAACGGCGAAAAAATTGGCCAGGGTAGAGAAGCGGCCAAGAAGTACCTAGAAGACAATCCGAAGGTAATGGAAGAGGTTGCTAAGAAAGTAACTGAAGCCGCCAATAAGGA
>CAYRRR010000007.1:0-38072 GCA_964426755.1 uncultured Candidatus Saccharibacteria bacterium
TAACTGGATCAAGCTTGCCTTCACGAGCAAGCTTAGTAAAATCTTGACCGAACTGCTCTAGGGGTTTCTTGTTGTCTTCTTGTGGTTGCATAGTTTCGCCTCCTATAATTCAAGTGTATATAATTAGCACTCTCAGTGCAAGAGTGCTAATACATCACAAAGTCGATAAGGTCTAGGAAACAGGTCAGCTTTCCGGCTGTTTGTTCCTTCAGGACGATAGGGGCCGGGTTCGAACTGACTTACAGGGGTGACTACGAAAGAACCGTCCTTTCGAACGGTTCCAACATTTGTGCCGTATTATCGGCATAACTCGTTCTTGACTGACCAAGAAGAGAAGTTATTGTAGGTCTAGGAACTAGGTCTACACTTTTCTCTGCTGGGTCTGGCTCCGGGGATAGGATTCGAACCTACGACCTAGTGGTTAACAGCCACCCGCTCTACCGCTGAGCTACCCCGGAATACGAATGAATATTATATACAATTTCGGTATTTTCCACAATCAGTTTTAGACACTATCAAATCTATAAAAAAGTTTATGTTTACATCTCAAAAAATGATAAAATTAGTACATTATTAAACTGTAGACGTACAGGTAGAATGGGTAAAATTAAAGAGAAGACAAGACAGGTGGCACGCACGGCGTCTCACAAAACCAAGCGCGCCTCTATAAAAACTGCGAAAGTTGCCGTCAAGACAGCTCGCGTTGGCGCATCGAGCGCTAAAAAAGTTTCGCAGACTAAGTCGTATCAACGAGCCCACCGTTCATACAAAAAAGCCCATCGCAAGATAGCAGAAACACCTCATAAACACCTCATGGAGCAATCACCTCGCTACGCCGCCTGGCATGCCTGGCGTCTGGGGCGCGTACATCATGGTCATATTCATGGCACGTTAGTTATCGCTTGGGCGTTACTGGTGATTTCTTTGGTTGGAGTTATAGTTCCGTCAGCAGCGGCTCTTAGTGTGTGGGAGCAAAACGATTGGACGGGCGGTCAAGGCTCTAACAGTAGTAATCAATATAGCGACGCAGATAATATTGACCCTGCCACATCTGGACAGTTAACGTTGGCACAAACTGACAACCCATTTACCAACTACTCTTTAGATAGCAATATTGATGGTTGGAATGGGATGGGGTTATCGCACGACACCTCTATTAAGTATTCGGGAAATGGCGCGGCAAAAATTACAGCTGGTGGCGTATCAAGTACAAATTTTTATGCACAATTAACAAATGACGGTAATTTAAATCAAAGACGAAGTGCAGGTGGAGACTTTAATGGTGATGGTAGGGATGATCTAGCCGTTGCAAACTATAGTGCAAATACGATATCAATCTATAACGGGCAGGCCAACGGCACACTTGCATCACCTACCGATGTAAGCACGCTAGCAAATCCGTACGATATAGCCGTTGCTGATTTTAACCAAGATGGTCATTCTGACATGGTAGTTGCCTACGGCCCAAGCACCTCGATGTCTGTTTTTATAAATAACGGGAGCGGTAATTTTAGCCGCACCGACTACTCCGGGACACAAAATACGTGCGGGGTCACAACTGGTCGATTTAATAACGATCCTTATCCCGATCTTGCCTTTATGTGTCAATCGACCACAGCCTACAAGATTTATATGAATAATGGTGACGGTACGTTTCCGGCTTCTCCGACTCAATATACCGCCGGGCCTTCTACCTCTATCAGGGTTTTAGCAGCCGTAGACATTAATGGAGACGGGTATGATGACCTTACTATCGGTTTACAAAATCAATCGACTTGCCAGGTCTATTATTCTTTGAGTAATGGTTCGGCTTTTGAGAATAACATTACCCACACCTTAAATGACTGCGGAACTACAACCTCCAATGGAGCGTCCGTAGGCGGGGGTGATTTTAACGGCGATGGCTATGGAGATATTGCTATTGGCCGTAGAACGGGTACTGGCGGCACAAGTGCAAGTCAGCGAAATATGATGACAATTTTATTTGGTAATGCTGACGGCAGTTTAAATAATCAGGCTGACTACACCGCCAATAGTGGCGTGCAAAACGAAGGAATACTGATGACCGGCGACTTTAACATGGATGGAAAGCTTGATATAGCAATGGTTCATCAAGCACAAAATATTCCAATATATTTAAATAATGGAGACGGTACTTTTGCGGCTAAAACTGACTATTCTACCTCGGCTAACGTTTTTTGGGGCACTGTACTAGACACTAATGGCGACGGTAAGCCAGATATAGCAACTACCTATAACAATGCCAGTTCATCAAGCGGAGTCACCGGTATTTTTATCAATCGTACCGGCGGTGATGCGATGACACAAGTACTTAATCTTGGCGATACAGAGACTTATAATTTTGAGGCGTACGCATATACGAACGGAGACGCGGTAACCAGCGCAGACGCCGAGCTATTTATTAATGGCGTACCGATTGCAACCACCTTTTCACCCACCGATACGGCCGGCTGGTATAAACTTACTGCTGAAGTTACCGGAACCGATGATTTACGTAGTTATGGCATTGTCGCTAAACAAGGTAAAGTGGTTATTGTTGACGAGGTTTCACTTTACCGCTATCACGAGAACGGCACGTTGACGTCAGTAATTTTTGATTTGGGTTTTGGGGGCGATTGGGGTGCGGTAACATTCGCAACCTCTCACATTAGCTTAACGACCGTTAAAGTGCGTACGAGTAACAGCCCTTCTATGAGCGGTGCGCCGGCGTTTAATGGCTGCCCTGCTCTTACTAGTGGAACTGATCTGACCGATCAAGTTTGTATTACGAACAATGATCGGTATGTACAATACCAAATAACACTTTCAGCCGATGGAGATACACGTCCAACCTTTACCGAGATTGGTATTGCCTATGAGCCATGGGATGTTAATCCGCCTACCGTAAACGCATCTAATATTTTAATGAAGAAAGAGGCTGGCGGTGATAGCGTTAGTTCAAATGGTTGGACAAATGGTGCGCAGCCTTACTTTGAATGGACGGCTGGAGTTGACGGCGAGGGCGAAAGCGGAATTAAAGGCTATTGTCTTTATCTTGGACAAGACTCTACGGCCGACCCCACCACGACAAAAGGCCTGGTGGGCACGAGTCCGCTAAACTCCGAAGGGGCCTGTCAGTTTGCAGTGAGTTCAACAAATGTAGATTTAAGTAATGACGGCCTTATCGCCACGGCGTTAACCACCTCAAATGATCCCTATTACTTAAATATCCGTGCTTTTGATAATGCAGGTAATGTCATTGGCAGTAATGCTCAATTTCAGTTTAGGTTTGATAATACTGCACCGGTCAACCCCTTTTATGTATCTTCGCCGTCACAATTTGTAGCCAATAAAGAGGTTACTTTAACATGGCCCACTAGCGGCGGTGAAGCGCCGTCTGATGCTAACTCAGGTTTAGCGGGTCTACAATATCGTATCGGAGCGGATTCAAGCTGGTATGGCGACGGTGAAGGCGGCGATGGATTGCTTGAAAACGACGGCTCATACACCACGCGTGAAGATCCTGACTTTGAGAATATTGTCGATGGCAATAATGTCGTGTACATTCGTACCTGGGATAATGCCGGAAACGTCACTTCTCAATACGTAACCACGGTCATTAAGTTAAACACCTCTTCACCAAGCAGTCCGCAAAATGTGACGGCTACACCTAGCATAAACACGACTAACAGTTTTGCGTTTTCTTGGGCAGTGCCAAATGCATTTCAAGGTTCGGCCAATAATATCACTTATTGCTACACAGTAAACACGACACCAACGCTAAATACGTGTACATACACAGCTGCGGGCGTGACAAGTATACCTGAAGGCGCATACGCTACCCAGCCGGGTGAAAATACCTTTTATGTGGTAGCTAAAGATGAAGCCGGTAATATTAATTATGCTACTGCCGCTAGTACAACTTTTACGGCCGATACCGCCGCCCCGGGCATACCGCTTGATCTTGACATTGCTGATGTATCAATTAAAACCAACTCATCTTGGCGCCTTGCGCTGTCATGGAACACCCCAACAGACGCAGGTGCCGGTGTGGCTTCGTATAGAGTGTTTCGATCAACTGACAATAATAACTTTACGCAAATTGCTTCTACCGCGGGTACCAGTTATATCGATACCGGCTTAAGCGAAGTTAAGTATTTTTACAAAGTTCGTGCCTGTGACAGCGCTAATAATTGCGGAGCGTTTAGTTCAATAGTTAATCTGACCCCTACCGGAAAGTTTACTTCCCCCGCTACATTAACGGCGCAACCAGCCGTATCTGGTGTGAGTACCAAGAAAGCCACAATCAAATGGGCCACTAACAGAACTAGCGACAGCAAAATTTCACTTGGCACGAAGCCTGGTGAGTATGCTCCGTTTCAAGTTGCAAGCGCAGAACAAGTAACTGATCACAAGATTGAGCTCAATAATCTAACCCCCGGCACAACTTACTACGCGAAAGCCAGCTGGACGGATGTGGATGGTAATACTGGTTCATCAAGCGAGTTTACGTTTAAAACCGAACCCGCGCCTTCAACGCAAGAAGTTCAAGCCTCACGTGTTACGCTGTCTACTGCGCAAATAACCTTTACTTCGGTGAGCGCCGCAAAAGTAGTTATTCAATACGGCCGATCAGATAGCTTTGGGGGCGTAAAAGAAATTCAAACCTCTTTGTCAAAATCTACCTACACCGTAGAACTAAATGGATTAGATGATGGCTCCAAATACCTATATAGACTTAATACATTTGATAGCGAAGGTAACGAATACACTGGCAGCACCGTTCTGTCTTTCACTACCCCTGCTCGACCGCGGATTGAAAATCTTCGTTTGCAACCGGTTGAGGGTGAACCCACCAGTACGCAACGTATAACCTGGACGACAAACGTGCCGACATCTTCACTAGTACGATACAACACTGCTGGCGGACCCGGGCGTGAAGTAAGTGACTCGGCGCTGGTAACCGAACATGAGATAACTATCAAAGGCTTGCAAGACGATACCGATTATACGTTTGTGGCCGAATCGCGCGACAAAGACGGCAACTTGGCAGTCTCAGATGCACAAAATCTGCGCACCGCCCTCGATACACGGCCACCAAAGATTAGTGATGTAATTGTAGAAACGGCTATACGAGGTACCGGCGCGGAGGCTCGGGGACAAATAGTTATTTCATGGACGACAGACGAGCCGGCAACCAGCCAAGTGGGCTATTCTGAGGGCTCAACAACAAGCAACTTCAATAATAAGACTTCTGAAGATACGGGGCTAGCCACTGAACACGTGGTGATTATTTCTGACCTGCCTACTTCAAGGGTTTATAGCGTCCAGCCTATTTCTAAGGATCGTTCCGGTAATAGTGGGACGGGTGAAGCTGGTACGGCCATAATAGGACGTGCTTCTGACAATATTATTACCATTGTGCTTAATACCCTCAGAAAGGTGTTTGGTTTTTAAATACCGGGCCGTGCGATAAAAGCTTATGATTATCACATGAGAAGATGCTAAAATAATAAGGATACAAACTGTAGACGTACAGATAGAATGGGTAAAATTAAAGAAAAATCTAAACGCGTAGTGCGTGTTGCGTCTCATCAGACAAAACGCGCTACGGTTAAAACGGTAAAAGCCGCAAAAACTACGGCTGCTTTGACAGCTAAGGGAGCTAAGCGTGTTGCCCGTACCAAGACCTACCAAAAAGCCCATAAATCATACAAAAAAACTCACCACAAGATTGCAGAAACACCTCATAAACACCTCATGGAACAATCGCCTCGTTATGCCGCCTGGCATAATTGGCAATATAAGCGATTACATCATGGTCACGTGCATGCGACGATTGCTTTTGCTTGGGTGGCGTTGGTTGTCTTGCTGGTAAGCAGCGTTACGCCTTCTCTATCGGCCCTAAGCACCTGGACCCAAACTGATTGGAGCGGCGGCCAAGGCACCAGTACAGAAAATCAGTTTTCGAACAAAGAAAATATAGAAGTCGGTGATGGCTCTTTTAGTATTTCACCGCGGAATCATTTAGATAATGGCAGTTTTGAAGAAAACTTGAACGGTTGGCACGCTACTTCCAGCACGACAGGTACATTCTCTTCGCCCTTGGTCTATTCGGCAGGCAGTAATACTTACAGTACTACCACAGGAGACTTAAATGGTGATGGATATCCTGACATCATAGCTCCAAATTATCAGAGTCATACAGTATCGGTATTTATAAATAATAAGAACGCAGGCTTTGAGCCTAAGGTGGATTACAATACCGGTAATGGTCCAGTCAATTCGATTATCGCAGATGTTGATGGAGATGGCGATAATGATATAGTAACCTCAAACTTTGACGCAGGTACTATTTCAGCTCTTAAAAATAATGGCAATGGTACATTTAACCCTAAAACAGATTTTGTCGCAGGTACGATTCCGTATGGCATCCAGGCGATTAATCTTAACAATGACTCTTTTGTTGATATTGTGGTTTCAAACTATAACGCGAACACAGTTTCATTACTAACAAATACAGGTGATGGAGCGTTTGGCTCCAGGGTTACACTTCCAGCAGCTTCTTCGCCTTCAAAACTAGATGTAGGCGATATCAACAATGATGGCTATGACGACATAGCTGTTAGTGGCTATGCAGTAGGTAATAATAAAATATCTGTCATTATCAATAATAGAGATGGCTCATTTGCGCCAAAAGTTGACTATACTGTAGGTACACGACCGTATGGCATCAAAATAAAGGACATGAACGGGGATAATAGGCCAGATATAATCGTTGCAAATTATAGCTCAGGAAATGTTTCATATCTAGCGAATCAAGGAGATGGCTCATTTGCGCCAAAAGTTGATTTTTCTGCGGGAAGCGGTCCCTATGGCCTTAAGGTTGAAGATATCAATGGGGATGGGCATCAGGACATCATAGTGGCCAGCTTCGGTTCGCAAAGCGCATCGATATTGTTGGGCCAAGGCAGCGGGGTATTCTCTTCCCCGCAAAATATTCCTAGCGGTGCATCGACGCGTGACTTGGACGTTGCTGATCTTAATAATGATGGTGCGCCTGATTTAATAGTAAGCCACAGCGCTAGTATGAATAGAATCTCAGTATTCTTTAATAATTCTAATATTAAGTTCAGTAGCAATGAAAATCAGACATACAAAGATTCAGCAAAATCAGTAAAGTTAATTTCTTCGTCTACATCTGGAGTTTTTCATAGGCCAATGAATGTTGGAGCTGGAGCGCAGCGTACGCTGGAAATGTTTGTATACACAAACGGTAGCGAGGTGACTTCTGATGACGCTTCACTGTACGTAAATAATGCAGTCGTTTCTACAGTCTACACAAGTACAAATGAGCCAGGATGGTATAAGCTTTCAACTACCGTTACAGGCACCGGAACTTTGCAAAAATATGGTATCCAAGTAGAGCCTGACAAGACTCTATATATTGATAATGCGTCCCTTAAAGACTACACTACCGGTTCACTGACGTCGGCTATTTATGATGTGACGTTTGGGGCTGATTGGGGTACCTTACTCTATGAAACTTCTGGATCTGGCACTGTAGGGGTGAAAGTGCGTTCCGGTAATAATGCGGATATGAGTGATGCATCAGATTTTGCAGGATGCCCCGAACATACTTCTGGCACTGATCTTACAGGCCAAACTTGTATGACTGATAACCATCGGTATGTCCAGTATCAGGTTAACCTTGTGTCTAATGCAGCTACTACGCCTGTGTTTGAAAGCATAAGCATACATTACACTCCCTGGGATCAAGTGCCGCCACCAGTGAATGCTTCTAGCATTATTATGAAAAAATCTGCAGGCGGCGAGGTCATTAATTCTAATGACTGGACGAATGGCTCGACACCCTACTTTGAATGGACGGCGGCCGAGGATGATGAAGATGGACAAGGAATCAGGGGCTATTGTCTATACCTGGGGCAGGACTCTACCGCAGACCCAGTTACCACTAAAGGCCTGCTTGGTACCGGGTCGCTAGACACAAACAATACGTGTCCGTTTGCGGTTGCAGCCACGCACATAGATACTGCGACGGCTAACTATATTGGCACAGCCTTAAGTAGCTCGGCTTCTCCCTATTACTTAAATATTAAGGCTATTGATGAGGGCTTTAATGTTTTTGACGGCGAGTCGGCTCAGTTTCAGTTTCGTTTTGATAATACATCACCAAAAAATCCTGAGTTTATAACTGCGCCTTCGCAATTTGTTTCTAGTAAAGAAGTTACGTTGACTTGGCCAACAAGCGGAAACGATGCAGCCAGTGACGCTCATGCCGGACTGGCGGGGCTCCAGTATCGTATCGGCGCAAGCGGCACTTGGTTTGGTGCTGCACACAATGGCAGCCAGGACACATCGGATCTGCTGGCCAATAACGGCTCATATACTACCGTTGATCCCGAAGATTTTGATGTTATGCAAGAAGGTAATAACGTGGTATATTTCCGAACCTGGGATCAAGCCGGAAACGTTAGCACCACCTATGTTACGACTGTTATCAAGCTCAACACCAGCGCACCAACGAGCCCGTTAAATGTAATTGCCACACCAAGCGTAAACAGTACTAATTGGTTTGCTTTCTCATGGGTAGAACCTTCTAGCTTTCATGGTCTGGCTGAAAATCTCACCTATTGTTATACCGTCAATACCCTGCCCACCAACAATACGTGTACATATACGGATGCTGGCGTGACTTCACTGGCCGCTGGAGCCTATGCCACTCAACCTGGAGAGAACACTTTTTATGTTGTCGCAAAAGATGAAACGGGCAGCGTCAACTATGCCACGGCGGCCAACGTTACCTTTACGGCCAACGCACCTGCACCGGGCATACCGCTCAATGTTGAGATTGCCGATATTTCGACTAAGGCTACAAGTACCTGGAAGTTGGCCTTGTCTTGGTCGCCACCAGCTAATGTTGGTGTAGGAGTCTCTACATATAAGATCTATCGTTCTACGAACAATTCATCATTTACGCAAATTGCCAGCACTGCTGGTACCAGTTATGTGGATGGTAATTTATCAGGCACTCGTTACTATTACCGAATAAACGCCTGCGATAATTCTAATAACTGTGGTGCGCAAAGCGGTACGGTTAGCGAGACTCCGACCGGTAAATTTACAGAGCCGCCAGCAATTATTAGTCAGCCATCCGTTACGGTCAGTACTCGCTCGGCTACCTTTAATTGGACTACTGATCGTGAAGGAGATAGCCGTATTCAATATGGAATTGGTTCCGGCCAGTACTTTAAAACCGAAGCCAGTAATTCTGAGCTAACGAAAAATCATGAAATTACGTTGCAAAATCTTGACCCAGGCACAACGTATCATTATAAAGCTCGCTGGACTGATGAAGATGGTAATGTTGGTCAGAGTAGCGAGCTGACCTTTACTACCCTACCGGCGCCAGTTATAAAAAACGTTACAATTAAACGTGTTACGGTTTCTACGGCTATTTTAGAATTTACCGCCACTGATGCGACAGCTATAAAAGTTTATTATGGTAAATCAGAAGAGTTTGGTGGTGTTGAGCGCATTAATACATCTCGTTCAGAATCTACGTATACCCTAGAACTTGATGGCTTAGATGACGGCACTACTTATTACTACGGTATAAACCCGATCGATACCGATGGACATGAGTACAGAGCTTCTCGCATTGACACCTTCGCTACTCCTGCTCGACCAAGAATATCAAACTTGCGGTTTCAGCCTGTATCTGGCGAGCCGACCAGCACACAAGAAATTACTTGGAATACAAATGTACCAACATCGTCATTAATTAGGTATCAGTCAGCTAACGTACCGGGTCGAGAAGTAAGTGACTCAACATTAAAAGTTGATCATAAAATTATTGTAAAGGGTTTGGCAGATGATACCGAGTATTCATTTGTGGCTGAATCTCGTGACCGAGACGGCAACTTGGCAGTTTCAGATGTTACTAACTTACGTACCTCTCTTGATACGCGCCCTCCTAAAATTAGTGATATTGTAGTTGAGACATCAGTTCGGGGAACTGGCTCAGAGGCAAACGGTCAAATTATCGTATCTTGGCGGACTGATGAGCCTGCATCTAGCCAGGTTGCTTTCTCTGAAGGTTCTTTAGTAGAGTCTCTAAACAGTCGGTCTGCCGAGGATACGAGCCTGGCTACCGAACACGTGGTTATAATCTCTAATTTAGATACGTCCCGCGTTTATACTGTTCAGCCAGTATCAAGAGATCGCTCATTAAATAGTGCTAGTGGCGAAAAACAATCTGCTATAATTGGAAGAGCATCAAATAGTATCATTGATATTGTGCTCAATTCATTACGAAGGGTATTCGGCTTTTAAATGAGCGGTGGGCTACTAGACAAAACCAACATTATTCAAGTTCAAAATGTTCAACAGCAGTTTATTGTTGGCGGCGAGGTAGTGCCGGCACTGCGCGAAGTTTCTTTCTCTATTCAGGCTAACTCATTTAATATAATTTTTGGACCCTCGGGTAGTGGTAAATCGACGCTTCTTAATGTGCTGGCCGGCTTACAGGCTCCGGTTAGCGGTAAGGTTATTGTTGAAGGTAATGATATATATTCGTTAAAGTCAGACGAACTAGCGCATTATCGAGCTAACCGGGTAGGTTTTGTTCACCAAACCAACCATTGGATAAAAAGTCTAAATGTTATCGAGAATATAGCGATTCCGCTCTATTTCTTAGGCTATTCTCGCTCAAAGGCTGAAAAACTTGCAGCTATTGCGCTGGATCGTGTAAGCATGAATGAATATGCTAACAAATCTCCCTTACTGTTATCAGGTGGTGAACAACAGCGCCTTGGCATGGCGAGAGCCCTAGCAAACGATCCGCTATTTATTATTGCTGATGAGCCGACGGGTAATTTGGATACCGCTAACGGAGATATCATTATGAATTTGCTACTGAACTGTCAAACAGAATTTCGTCGCACGGTCATATTAGTAACCCATAATATGGAATACATTTCGGTTGCTGATCATTTGCTGAAGATTCAAGATGGTGAGGTTGAGGATATTCCAAGCGGGGACACGCACAAGGTTATGAAGGTCTTATTACAAGACATTGAAGACAGAATAGATCATTTATCAACGGTAAAAAAGCATGCAATTAAAGCCTCCTAAAACTAAATACGTATCAATTCCCTTTCAGGTTGAACTGTATTTGGCATGGCGCAACATTGTTACAAAAAAACTTCGCTCATTCTTAACAATAATGGGAGTTATTATCGGAATTGGTTCTATCTTTTTCTTGCTCTCGCTTGGCTTAGGGCTAGAAAATCTTGTTACAGAAGAAATCATTGGTAACCAATCGGTCAAATCAATTGATGTAACGAGCCCTAACTCGAGAATAGTTAAACTCGACAAAGATACTGCATCAAGAATTGATGGATTATCGCATGTTGAAACACTCGGTACGTCCTACTCATTTGCCGGTAGCCTGAAGCTTAATAAAAGTGAAATAGACACAATTGTGTATGGTATCGACACCGATTATCAAAAATTAGCAACCCTAGAAGTAGAACACGGGCGACTGCTAGAAAATGAAGATTATAATGCGGTATTTATTAACAAAGCGGCTCTAGAGGCAGTGGGCATTACAAAACCTGATGAAGTCATCAATCAAGAGATCGAGTTACGTATTCCTATTAAACTAGAGACGACTTCAGAGACTAAAATACTCGAACAAAAGATGAAATTAGTCGGTATTATAGATTCAGGAGCCGGAAGCGAAATTTTTATACCAGGTCGGGTGTTTGAGCAAGCAGGTGTATCACAGTATTCTCAAATAAAAATGCTTGCTGATAGTACTGATACTGTTGGTGAGCTGCGCCAAAAAGTAGAAAGTATGGGCTTTGAAACATCTTCACCAGTGGATACCGTAGACCAAATTAATCAAATCTTTAAATATTTTAATGTAATACTTGTGGGCTTTGGTGCGATTGGAATGATAGTGGCAGTACTTGGCATGTTCAATACGCTAACCATCTCTTTGCTTGAACGTACCAAGGAGATCGGCTTAATGATTGCCTTAGGAGGACGCCACAAAGATATGCGTACATTATTTATTCTTGAAGCCGTATTGTTATCGGTTCTCGGTTCAGTAATCGGAATAATATGTGCCATCATTGGCGGTAAAATAATAAATCTGATTATGAACCACTTAGCATCCAATAATGGTGTCAGAGAAGGCTTTAATTTGTTTGCAACACCGTGGTGGCTCGTCGGAGGCTTAATTATCTTTATGGTGATAGTTGGTTTACTGGTTGTGTTGTTGCCGGCTCGTCGAGCACAAAAAATTAACCCAATCGATGCCTTGCGTCGTGAATAAATTTATACATTACGAGCGACGTCGCGCATTTGATCGCGATGCTTGATAACCTCGCGTTTGTCATAACGTTTTTTTCCGCGCCCTGTCGCAATTCGTAGTTTGATGAACCGTCCATTTGTCAAAAACTCTAGCGGTACAATTGTTTTTCCTTGTTGTTTTGCCTCCGTAAATGCGGCAATTTGTTTTTGAGTTACTAGTAACTTTCGGCTTCTTGTTTGTTCAGGCTCAGGAATAGAAAATGTATTGGTACTTGTGATAGTGGCGTTAACGAGAATCATTTCATTGTCCTTAACCGTCACGTAAGCGCCTCGAAGATGACCATGCCCCATGCGTAGCGCCTTGGTCTCTTTGCCGGTTAGCACAACGCCAGCAACAAGCTCATCACCGAGCTCATAATCAAAACGAGCCCGCCGGTTAACAATTTTACCGGCTGTTTTTTTCTTTTTCATAACTATAGTTAACAATAAAATACTAAATTTATCAACTTATGAACATGGCAAGCGTTGTCGGTCTTGCTTATTAAGGTCCGGGCAGCTTTCGAGTGATGTTTGAAGGCGTTTGATCTCTTCTCGAGCGACATCCCACACCCCCGGATCATTATGCTTAACTTTACGCCAGTACCACCATTCTACGCCCCATAGATACATTTCTTTCATGCCAGTTGCCCTGCCATACTCAAAGCGGTCGCGTAAGCGTTGTGGATTGAGGGATTTATCTTGCTCTTCTAGGCTGGCTGCTTTAGTTTCAATAGGCGCCCATGGCTCGGCTTGCAGTTCATGAATGATCATGTCTTTGCCCGTTACAATCTTACCTGCTCCAGCTAAAAAGCCATAAAACCAAGCCGGAAACGGATATTCAAAGTAACGTTTAGTAATTGTCTTGTCCCAGACACGCTTATAGATTGACACACCGAACACATCAGGTCTCGGTTGTCCAATGGGGATGCCGGCTGCGTTATTGCTGCGGCTAATGATGACCGGACGCGAAGGATCAAGTTGTTTTACATAGTTAAACTCATCTATCAAACGATCACGGGAATGATCAGGACAAATACCAAAAACCTCCATAAAAAATTCGTTCTCAAGTTGATAACTTACTAAGGCCGGACTATTTTTATAGCGCTCGATGACAACTTTCATATAATCCTTTAAAAGCGGTTGCCATTCTTCGCGCGGCATATTTTGTGCCCATGATGGCATATGGCACTCGGGCCACCTGGGCTGGCGTAAGCCAATCGCTAACGAAACTTTAGCGTTGGCTTCTTCTGCGTAGCGGAATTGCCAATCGAGCTCTGTAAAGTTGTATTCTCCACGTACGGGCTCGTGATCATCCCAGTAGCTAACAAGGCGGAACTGTTTGATGTTTAGTTCATCAATAAGAGCTCGCATTGTTTGCTGTGGATCAAGCTCATAGTATCGTGCATAACGCGGAATAAATGTAGCACCGACAATGGGTGCCTTGTTGCCATTTTGAGCAATGTACCAGCGAGCTATGCCGTACATACCCCCCACTGCCAGTATTATTATCACGGCCAGCCAGATCATAACCTTAACAAACGCATTGCGTGTTTTATACCAGCCGTGCGCTTTGCGAGAATGCGGCGCGACTCGGCGATGTACATGCTGAATTGCTCGCTTAGGGGCGTGGCGTAAGCGGCGCGGTGGTTTTGTGTTTCGGGGTTTTTTCTTCATTTGGTACTATAATTAGACGTGAGTAAACAAACATTAACGTTATCAATAATTATACCAGTTTATAACGAAGAAAGTCATTTAAAACGATGCCTTGAGAGCATCGCTAGTCAAACGCAGAAACCAGAAGAAGTTATTGTAGTTGACAACAACTCTACTGATAGAACAGCCGCTATTGCTCAAGAGTTTGATTTTGTAAGAATAGTTTCCGAACAGCGGCAAGGGGTTGTTTTTGCTCGCAACCGAGGCTTTAATGAAGCACGCTGTGACATTATGGGCAGAATAGATGCAGATACGATTCTTGAACGCGATTGGTGTAAGCAGGTGCGAAAGATATTTACCGATAAACGAGTAGGAGCTGCTACTGGACCAGTGATGTATTATGATATGCCCTTTAAACGAGCTGGTTTTCATTTAGATAACACTATTAGGCGTGCAATCAAAAAGCTCAGCAATAACTTTCCGTTTCTTTTTGGTACCAATATGGCCATGAGAAGGAGTGTTTGGCAAGCGTATAAAGATGACTTTTGTACCCGTAAAGATATCCACGAAGACCTAGATCTTGCTATCCATCTTAGTCAATCAAATATTATGATTGCATATCGGCCAAAGATGGTAGCGGGAATGTCGGCTCGACGCTATGACGATAAGCCAAAAGATTTTTACCGATACATGTCGTTTTATAAAACCAGCTTTGAGAAGCACGGTATTGAATCAAATACCCCTTCTTTTGCTATGGCAACGTTCATCTTCGGCTATTTTTTATTAAAACCCTTACGCTGGTTTTATGATCCCGTAAATGATACCTACTCCCCTATTCAACTATTAAAACCAAAAACTGCTCGCAAAAACCCTATGGATTAATTCTCGGGATTGATGGTGTTGTATCCATTTTTATCAATGCCTGTTTGACAGCTGCCCCAAAGTCCCAGATTTTGCTCACGAGCCCTTTTCTCATAAGCCTTAAATTCGTCTTTCTTAGTAAATGGAAAACTTGTATACGCAAATCCGTAGCCTTGCTTTATAAGCTCAGCGTTCAAAAGAGTATCATCCACATACACATAGCGTAATAGCCGATTATAGCGATCACGATTGGTATTCTCTGGGTCAGATTCTAGGCGGACGTGTTTGTTGGCAACAAGGCTTTTCGTAAATTCACTGGCGGCACGGCCAAAACATTGCACCGGTTTACGCGGGTCTTTTGTTTCAGGTGTATCAACGCCGATCAATCGCACCCGTTCTTCTTTGCCGTCCATTGCAATGGTTAGCGTGTCACCATCTTCTGCCTGAATGACGGGGTACATCCCTGCCTGAACAATCTGTTTGAATGGCTCGCTATCACCATACGGCACATTCCAGCCTAGCTGTTCTGAGAGTGCGCCGATGCCCATAATTAGCAGTGAGAGCAGCAGTACGACTAACTTCTTTTTACGCCGCATATACAAATCTCAATAATCAATACCTTTATTGGCCAAGAACTTATCATCAAAGTGGTGTTTGATTTTGGTCATGTTGGTGGCAATATCAACAAGCGGTATTAGTTCTTCAGGAAAGTTTCGCCCGGTGAGGCATAAGCTGGTTTTCGGCGATTTATTGGTGATTAATTTTTTTAGCTCAGCTTTAGTTAAAAGACCATCATTGACGGCATTGTTGATCTCATCGCAGATTACTAAATCGAAATCGCCGCTTGAAGCAGCTTTTACAGCCTCTTTATAGGTTTCGTTCGCTGCTTTTTTGTGTTGAGTTTCTGATATGTGTTGCGGACTTAAGTCACCGGCTTTATAAAAACCTTTTCCGCCCTTATAAAAATAAAGCTGATCGTCATACAGACCCTGAACATCTCTTATAAACACATGCTCGCCTACCCCCCAGTACTTTATAAACTGAATAAACGCTACGTTCCAGCGATTGCCGAGCGCTCGAACCATCAAACCAAGCGCTGCACTAGTCTTGCCCTTACTTTCACCGGTATACACAATAACTACCGAGTCTTTTTGCTTATAGTCCTCAAATGCCATACGGCTATTGTACAAGATTTAAGCAGCCGTTGGGGTGGTGTCATCAGGAGATTGGGAAAGATGTACAGGAACAGGCTCAACTGCTACATCGGCTTGATATGCATAAAGCAGAGCCACAATCGTGCGTCGTATACGCATTGCCCTGACGTTATCTTCTGGTGAAATTGATGCATCGCTGTGAAAGCCTTGCCTGGAGACATTTCTTAAACCTATAATTATATGATCATTGTCGATGGCATCTTCTGTTTCGTCATCGTAAATAGCAATATTACAGGCTACTTTACCCAGTGTTCGTGCCTCGTATCGCTGCATAAAATCATCAGAGAATGGTCGCTCTATGATTCTCTGAACCGCGACTCTATCTATTAGAGGTTCTGGCTGCCTGGCTTCAGTCTGAGTGTGTTCACCATGCTCTTTTGAGCTGTCTTCATTGCCCTGTCTTTGATATGCATCAAGCGCCCTTAAGTCCTCTAGGTCAAATATGCCCTGAAGTTCGTCAAGCGGCAGATCCTGCATTGGATCGTCGCTGTAATCACGCCACGAATCGCGATTATCATGAGTAGATGCTGGCGAATTTTCTCCCTGGTACATACCCTATATATACCGTATATACCGCTAAAAAAGCTGTTAAATACACTACATATAGCGTGTGATAAAAATCACAGTTATTTGATGAGCTTCTTTTCACGCAATAGTGCGTCAATGCGCGGTCGATCAAAACCGATCACGATATTGCCCTCGATATCACTTACTGGTACCGCAAGTTGTCCCGTGTGGTTTAGTACCCACTTTTGAGACTCAACATCCTCAGTCAAGTCTTTTTCTACGAATGAAACCTTACGAGACTTAAGATATTCCTTTAGCGTGTGGCAGAATGCACAGGTTGGTGTCGTATATACAGTTACCATACACTCATTATAACATGTATAGTTACTATTGCACCACTGTTTTACCTCTGGTACAATAGGTAAAAGATGATTACTCCGGCCGCCGCCAGTGTGACGACGACAGTGCCTCAAGCTGTGTTTAGTACAGGAGGTAGGGTTTGATGTTTCTTCGTCACTTCGCAGAAAGCTCAGGCATTCACATTAGTTTGCGTGCAGAATCCTTGTTTAAACTGGGGCCGTTAACAGTTACAAATTCAATGGTATATGGTCTTATTTGTGCGGTATTGATTGGCGGGATTTTAATCTGGGCCGCTAAGCGCATTAAGATTAATGGCCAGAAGGGATTCTCGCAAATTCCCGAAATTCTTGTTGAATTTGTCGTGAATTTGTTGCAAGGGCCGCTTGGCTCGCGCCAGAATGCCGTTAAATATGCGCCAATTTTTGGAACATTCTTTATTTTTATTATCTTTACAAACATACTTGCGCTGCTGCCAGTCGTGGGGCCGGGCTTGACTGTACACACTCCCGAGGGTCATATTCCCTTACTAAGACCATTTACAGCTGATCTGAACGGCACAATTGCAATGAGTGTCATTGCGATTATTATTGTTCAAATTTTGTCGGTTAAAGAACAAGGCGGAAAAAAACACCTTCAACATTATTTTAGTGATAAGCCGTTTAACCCGATTAATTTATTTATAGGTATTTTAGAAGTATTTGGAGAGTTTACACGAATATTAAGCCTTAGCTTGCGTCTGTTTCTCAATACTGCTGTTGGCGAAATACTCATAGCGGTCTTTACGTCTATGATTGCAGCAGGAGGCAGGACTCCTTTTGCGGTCTTGCCTATTTTGCTTTTCGAAGTGTTAGTGGCCGGAATTCAGGCGTATGTATTTACGATTTTAAGCGCTACCTATCTTGGGCTTGCCATCGCCCATGCTCATGATGGCCATGATGATGATCACCGTCCAGCTGAAGTCCCTCAAGAGGTCGAATCAAGGGGCATGCACGGTGGTTAAGCCATTTTTTATAATAGGTAAAATTAATGGCGTATTTATTGCGCCTAAAATAAGGAGAATTAAATGGTACCAACAGTAACAACATTCGCAGCAATCGATCCGATTTTGGCCAAGGCAATTATGCTTGGCGTGGCTCTCGGTGCTGCAGCACTTGGCCTTGGATGGATCGGTGCAAACTACATGAAGGCTCTCGGCCGTAACCCAGAGGCAGGAAAAGCAGCTGGCCAGATCGTGATTATCGCAGCCATGATCGAGGTGACTGCCCTACTAGCCTTTCTATTGGGCGCATTCTTGCTATCATAAACCACAGGAATAAGGAGTAAACGTGTCAGCAGTAGTTAATGTAATACAAATTCTAGGAGCAACAAGTGAAGAGCCGCAAGGAATTGCCGCCTTGGGCATTGATCCACTTGCTATATTGGCGCAAGCTGCCACGTTTTTACTCCTGTTCTTTATTATAAAAAAATTTGCACTTGATAAAATAGTCACTACGCTTGAAGAGCGACGCAGAACAATTGACGATGGTGTGCGATTAGGGCGTGAAATGGAGGCTGAAAAAGAGCGCCTCAACGAAGAGATTGAAAAACAGCTCCAAAAAGCTAGACAAGAGGCTGATAAAATTATTGCTACAAGTCATGAAGAGGCCGGTGCTATTATGCGAGAAGCACAAGAAGCAGCTGTTCGGAAGGCAGATGCAATTCTGTCGGATGCTCATGCAAAAATAGAAGAAGATATCGTGCAGGCACGCGAAGGTCTAAAAAAAGAAGTTATATCGTTAGTGGCAGATGCGACAGCAATTATTGCGGAAGAAAAAATTGATCCTCAAAAAGATATGAATATGATTGAGCGCGCCTTAGCAAAGGTACGAGGGGTATAAAATGGCACGACCTTCTAAAGCAGACATAGCGAAGGGTATCCTTGCCCTAAGCCAGAAAAGAACTGGCAGCCAGTTAGCAAAATCAATTGCGGCCTATTTTGCAAATGAGCGGCGTAGCTCAGAGCTTGATGCCGTCATGCGTGAAATAAGTCGCCTGCGTGAGCAACAAACAGGCATTGTTGAGGCTACCGTAACGTCGGCCATACCACTCGATCAAAAAAATGAACACCACATCAGGCAGCTATTGGGCAATAAAGTAATTATAAACAATGTTATTGATAAGAGTATTATCGGTGGCGTACGGCTGGAGACAAGCAATCTTAGCTTGGATCTGACCGTACGAAACCGATTGAATAAATTGAAGATAGGAGCAACAAATTAATGAATGATTTATCGGTAAAAGAGCTGAGCCAAGAAGTTAGAAAAGCAATTGAAGCATTAAAAAGTACACCGGAAGTCGAAAGCGTTGGTGTAGTGACGCGGGTTGGCGATGGCATTGCCTGGATTTATGGCCTGCAAAATTGCGGATTTAGCGAGATGATCGAGCTTGATGGCGTTGATGGAAACAAAGTCCCGGCCTTTGCCCTTAACTTAATGGAAGATGAGATCGGTGCTGTATTGTTGGGCGATGAAACAAACGTGCGCGCTGGTGCAAAGGTACGACTCACCGGCAAAGTATTGGAAGTACCGGTTGGTCCTGAGTTAGTTGGTCGTGTAGTTGATCCGCTTGGACGGCCCCTAGATGATCGCGGCCCGATTAAAACCAGACTTAGTAGCCCCATTGAACGCCCCGCCCCCGGCGTTTTGGATCGAAAAAGCGTGCATGAGCCGCTTATGACTGGTTTGTTGGCAATTGATGCTATGGTGCCGATTGGTCGCGGCCAACGTGAACTAATCATTGGCGATCGGCAAACAGGTAAAACCGCCGTGGCATTAGATACCATGATAAATCAACATCGACAAGGTACCGGTGTTATCAATATTTACGTGGCAATTGGTCAAAAATTAAGTAAAGTTGCGCGTTTAGTTGAGCGCTTAAAACGTGAAGGCGTGATGGATCAAACAATTATTGTTGCAACATCTGCCTCAGATGCCGCAAGCTTGCAGTATCTTGCACCGTATGCCGGTACTGCTATGGGTGAATACTTCCGCGATAATGCTGGGCACGCCTTAATTATTTATGACGATTTAACCAAGCATGCGGCAGCGTATAGACAGATGTCGTTATTGCTTCGTCGTCCGCCAGGGCGTGAAGCCTACCCTGGTGATGTGTTCTATTTGCACTCTCGCTTACTTGAACGCTCTGCAAAACTAAGTGATAAGCTTGGCGGCGGTAGTTTAACTGCCCTACCGATTATTGAGACCCAGGCTGGCGATATTTCTGCGTACATTCCAACCAATGTGATCTCAATTACTGATGGTCAAATTTTTATGGAAACAAACTTGTTTTACCAAGGTATTCGTCCGGCTATTTCGGTTGGGCTGAGTGTGTCACGCGTTGGTGGTTCAGCACAAACCAAAGCGGTCAAAAGCGTTGCAGGTAACTTGCGGCTTTCGCTTGCGCAATTCCGCGAATTGGCGGCTTTTGCGCAATTTTCAACTGACCTTGATGCTGAAACAAAACAGCGCATTGAGCGTGGCCAGCGCTTAACAGAGCTTTTGAAGCAACCACAATATTCACCATTAAGCGTGTGGCAGCAGACCGCCAGCTTGATGGCGGCGAATGAGGGTGCGTTTGACGATGTGCCTGTTACGGATATTAAAAAAGCGCAAGATGCTTTGCTGACTACTCTTGCCCGCCAATATAAAAAAGAAATGGCCGAACTGGATAAGGGTGATAAACCAAGCGACAAAACAACTACGTTAATTGTAAAAGTTGCCAAAGATATCGCTAAGGAGTATAAGGAAAAGTAATGGCTGATTTAGAGTATGATCGATGGGCTATCATTGGGGAGGTGCCGTATAATTTGCACCCGCGGTTTAGGTACGAACAAGATGGTTCGACTGCGGCTCAGCTAACGGCCGCAGGATTTTACTCGGGAATAATTGCCGCTAAATCTGCCATTGAAGAAGCGTTTGTCGATCAGCCAGACGTTCTTCAAAGACTGAATGAAGTCTTTCTCGTTCAAACAGACGCTCCCCGTTCGGAGGCTACGGTCTTCCCTGCCGCAGTACGGGGTGTAAATAAGTTCCGAGGCAGCAAGGAGCCTAGGTAAGAAAATGGCTAATACCACCGCGCTCAAACGCCGCATTACCAGTGTAAAAAACACCAAGCAGATTACTAAAGCTATGGAGCTTGTATCTGCTAGCAAGATGCGCCGTGCACAAGAACAAGCGCTTAAAACGCGTGATTATTCTCGCTTGGCTCGGGCAATCCTGACCAAACTACGTGAAACCACTGACGTTACCAAGCATCCATTATTTACGACTCGCACAGTACAAACAAAATTGTACATTGTAATTACAAGTGATCGTGGGCTAGCCGGTGCCTACAACAGTAATGTTCTGCGGCAGTTAACCCGTTTATTGAAAGAAGATGAAATCAATAAAATTAAATCTCGCCTCATCGTAGTTGGCAAACAAGCGGCTCGGTTTGTATCGCGCTTTGAGAATATTAATGTCACTGCGGTATATACTGATTTTCCTCAGCAACCTACTGCCAATGACATGCGCCCTCTATTAAATACCATTACCGAACTATATGAGCAGTCTGAAGTTGATGCCGTAGATGTATTGATGACCGAGTACCAATCAAGCATAGCGCAAGAAGTTGTAATGCAGCGACTGTTGCCAGCCGCCTTTTCAGAGCTGCATATTTATCCTGAGCTCGATAAAGCATTATTCGAGCCATCGCCTCAAGCAGTACTTGATAATGCAACATTGCGTCTGATTGAAGCACAGCTTGCACAAATGTTTTATGAATCACAAGCTAGCGAACATTCTATGCGTATGATGGCTATGAAAAACGCTACCGATAATGCCAATGAATTAGTGGATGATTTAACATTGGCTTTCAATACGGCTCGCCAAGCAAGCATTACGCAAGAATTAGCTGAGATTACCGGCGGTGCGGAGGCAATAAAATGAGTGAGATAAATCTTTTGTCGCCCGAAACGATACAGTTAACCGAAGAAGCGGCTCAATATGCCGAACAAGTGTTTGAACAAATGCAAGCTGACTTACTGACGGAGTTGCCTGCCACTGGACATAGGGCGCATGATGAGGTCAATGCTGAATTACGAGAAAAAGATCGGACGATTCAGAAAGAACTTGACGGGACGGGTTTTGTTTACTTTGGGCACACGAGGAAGATCTGGCCGTATATGTACAATGCGCTTTTAGGGGGTTATAACCCTAGCGAAGCACAACTAGCTCAAGAAGAGTGTGGAAATTTTCTTTACGATGAGATTTCGGAACTTTACCATGAGCATCCTGATATTTATCGAAGACTTGGGGAATTTGGTTACCTTTCTGAATTAGCACCGATTACCCCTCACTTTGTGGGAGCCTATGTCGTACCAGAAAATGTCGTAAAAGATATTTTAGGTACGTTATTCATGCGAGGGCAAGAGTATCGTGATTGGGGCTGGGGTTTTCCATGGATATCAGACGAAGAAACTGGTGACGCGGAGTCGATACAATGATTGAAATAAGGAATCATGAAGTTGTGGTTATTCACGATATTGATTACGGTGATTATTCGCGCGTATTGGAGCAAATTGAGTACCTTGAGCTGCCCTTTGCAGTCACAAGCCTTACTGATTTAGTTGATGAAGAAAATCGTTATAATAGAGGCAGTCGAGCGATAGACGCTATTGCAAACGTCGATAGGTTGGTCATACAAGATTCTCTCATGAATCCCATGACCTCGTTAGTTAGGCGGGCTATAGCCGTGACTTTCCCTAGATCCGATTCAGCAATCGATTATGGAATTTTTGATAAAGATTATAAATACAGATCATTAGAACATGAAATTGTAAGTTAAGGAGCAATAATGGCAGCAGGAACAGCAACAAAAGCAAACACAGGAAAGATTACCCAGATAGTCGGTGTGGTTATTGACGCCGAATTTACAAACGGTGATCTACCAGCAATTTATAATGCATTAGAAATCGAGCAAGATAATAAGCGTTTAGTATTCGAAGTTGCACAGCACTTAAGCGAAACCAGCGTGCGCGCAATTGCGCTGGGCAGTACTGATGGGCTTGAACGCGGAACGCAGATAGTCGATACCGGAGCACCTATCAGTGTGCCGGTTGGTGCAGAGACTTCTGGGCGAATGTTTAACGTCATTGGTGAGCCGATTGATGGCAAAAAGGGTGATTTTAAAGTTACCGCGCCAATTCATAAAGATCCGCCTACACTATCTGATCAGTCTGGCGAAACCGAAGTACTCGAGACTGGTATTAAAGTTATTGATCTTATCTGCCCTATCACGAAGGGTGGTAAGGTTGGTTTGTTTGGTGGAGCTGGTGTGGGCAAAACCGTTTTAATTACTGAATTTATAGATAACATTGCCAAACAGCATGGTGGTACGAGCGTATTTGCTGGTGTGGGCGAACGAACCCGAGAAGGTAATGATTTGTATTACGAGATGGAAGAATCGGGCGTACTTGATAAAACCAGCCTGGTTTTTGGACAAATGAATGAACCGCCCGGAGCTCGCTTGCGCGTAGGGCTTTCTGGTCTTACCATTGCTGAGGGTTTTCGTGATGAAGGTAAAGACGTACTGCTGTTTATTGACAATATCTTTCGTTTTACCCAAGCCGGTTCAGAAGTGTCTGCCCTACTCGGTCGCCTGCCATCAGCCGTGGGTTATCAGCCAAACTTGGCGCAAGAAATGGGTATTTTGCAAGAGCGTATTACTTCAACTAAGACAGGTTCTATTACGTCTGTTCAAGCGGTATATGTGCCTGCCGATGACCTTACCGATCCAGCCCCTGCCACAACGTTTGCACACCTTGACTCAACAATAGTGCTCAACCGAGCGCTGACTGAACAGGGTTTATATCCTGCGGTCGATCCTCTGGACAGCTCTTCTACTATTCTTGACCCGGAGATACTTGGACAAGAGCACTACGAGGTAGCACGTGAGGTTCAACGAGTATTGCAGCGCTATAAAGACTTGCAAGATATTATCGCCATTTTGGGCATGGAAGAACTGAGTGATGAAGACAAGCAGACCGTTGCTCGTGCTCGTCGTATTCAACGCTTTCTAACGCAACCGTTCCATGTTGCTGAAGTATTTACTGGCAATCCCGGTAAATATGTGTCACTAAAAGATACAATTACAGGTTTTAGGGAAATTCTTGACGGCAAACATGATGACAAACCGGAAAGCGCCTTTTATATGAGAGGTAAAATTTCAGAGGTTAAATAGAATAACTATGCAAGATAACTCTGACATGTCACGATTTATGGGAGAGGTAGAAGCTATTGTTGCGAGTCGTTTCGAAGCAGCAGGCTCGGGCATGACGGGAGCTGCTTCATCTGATGCCCTTACGTACCGAATACGCCAAGAAGTGCGGGATGAATTAGATACTCTAGCAGTATTTAATACGCCGCCTCATCCACGAAGTATCGGCGATGCAGTCCTCTCATTCTCTACAATGGAGGACCCTGATGCTTAAACTCGAGATTGTAACCTTAAACGGTGTAAAAACCGCTAATGAAGTACATGAGGTGTTGCTACCTACTCCATTAGGACAGATTGCCGTCTTTGAGCATCATGCGCCGCTCGTTAGTCTCGCCAGTCCCGGCATTATCAAGGTTCGTGTTAAGCCAACTGATCCTGATGATTTTATGGAAGTATATGCCACTAATGGTGGTGTTATTGAGATTGAGAACAATATAGTTCGCGTACTGGTAGATGAAGCTGATGATCCAGAGGAAATTAACGAAGCCGAGGCTGCAAAAGCTCATGAAGATGCAAAAAAACTACTTCAAGAAGCACAAGACCAAATCTCACTCGATCACGCCCAAAATTTACTCGACCGTACCACGGTTCGCCTTAAAGTCGCAGAGTTAAAGCGCCATCGTCGCAAACGCAGTTAAGTTAAATGATATCCGGTATTGCATAGTTACTACCAAAGCACTTACTAATTGTGCTGGTACGTATTTGCAATGCTTTGGGTGTGGTGGAAACAATCACAATTAGGAGAATGCTGTAATTTCTACCTCTGTTTATTGATTTTATGACCGTTAGGGTATAACCTAGAGATAATATTAAAGGAGGAAAGTTCATGTTGTTTAGTCGTGAAAAGCTCGCATTGTTATTTGCAGAGCTTATTGGCACGTTTACGTTAACATTTGCCGTATTATCAGTCAGTAAATCGGCAATCGGTATACCATACTTCGTAGCTATCGGTGCGGGTATTACATTAGCAATATTAATATTAATGTTTGGCCGCACACCAGGATTGCATATTAACCCAGCAGTAACATTTGGTATGTGGACGATCCGTAAAATTGATACGCTATCAGCTTTGATGTTCATTGCTGTCCAGTTTATGGGTGCTGCGTTTGCCTGGCGCTTGTATACGTATTTTATTGACAACCAAATTGAAAATATCGCAGTAGGCACTTTTGATTGGCGCATATTAATTGCTGAACTTGTCGGTACTGCCCTGTTTGTAATGGGGGTTGCTGCCGCCGTTTATAAAGGCTTTGAACGCGTTACACTTGCAGTGACTGCAGGCGGCGCGCTTTTGGTTGGTATTGTGGTGGCATCATCGATATCAAATGGAATTATAAATCCTGCTGTTGCGCTTGGTGTACA
Source organism: uncultured Candidatus Saccharibacteria bacterium (assembly GCA_964426755.1). Taxonomy (GTDB): domain Bacteria; phylum Patescibacteriota; class Saccharimonadia; order Saccharimonadales; family JAGQNJ01; genus CAYRRR01. Next base: position 25,632 of record CAYRRR010000007.1, read on the forward strand.
ATCTTGGAATAAGGCATATGTACTCGGACCGCTAGCGGGTGGTTTAATTGGTGCTAATTTGTACGCCTTATTGTATGCGGGAGATCGCATTGGCATTACACCAAAGAAGCCAGCATTCTTAAGTGTTCGTTCAAAAGCAAAAACATCCACAGCAAAAAGAGCCTCTACTAAAACGAAGGCGAGCACAACCAAGAAGACGGCGGCTCGTAAAAAACGACGATAGAAAACAAAACCTTACACATAGAGCTCCTTTTCGATAAGAAAAGGAGCTTTTTTGATGGTTATGAGAGCTTAGGGTGCTAAAAGTAAATTATGACGAATACTTACCATCAAGAAGATCTTGTTCGAACTGTAAAACGCCTCGCATATTGGTCTCGTAATCCTTAACATGGGGAAAATTAAGTGTTTGAATTTGTTGCCATACAACCTGAATAAGACGCACAAATCGTTCTAGTTCTTTTTGCTTAAAGGTGATCTCAAGCGGCTTTAAAAGCTTACCGCTATCATCTGATTCAACGAATTCGAGGGCGCCCGATGTTACTCGATATTTAGCTTGGTATGTTGCAGAATGCTCTACCAGCAACTTATAAAACATTAATTGTTGGTGGTATTTATGAAGTTTAAGCTGCTCGTAGTCATATCTGCCCCGCCAACTTGAAGCGGGCTTTCCGGTCTTATAGTCGACGACACATAGCTGACCTGGACCATCAGGGATTATTTTATCTATTTTACCTGTTAAATGTGCGGTACCCAGCAACACACCTTCATTGCCAAATCCTCGTTCGATGATTGCATCGGCGCTGATTGTATCTTTTCGTTCCTGTAAGAATTGTCGCAATGAATTTTTGCCCCGCTCCGAGAATAATTTAAATTCTTTGGCAGGAATATGCTTACGGCTTAATATATCACAAAAATAATCTTCTACTTTAGCTTGTTGAGGGACTTTTCCTCTTGCATTAAACTCCCCATAAATCCACTGTAGTGTTTTATGTATTGCGTCTCCATAAGCTGCATGAGGCGTCATTGCTTCTGGAAATCTCAATAAATTATGGGTAAGAAAATATTCAGGACCCGCATTGATAATGTCTAAAAAGTTATTGAGGTGTGTAGCACTCAGCTTGTAGTTTGCAAGAATTGGCTCGAAAAGGGTTGGTTTATCAGCAATGACATCTCTGAATCGGTATGCCCAGTCTTTTTGTAAGATAGCTTCAGCTTCTTCCTCGCTGGCTCGCTTAACAAACTGAGGCATAAGAGCGGGATGTATGACTTCATCACCACTATTACCCCCAATAAAACTGAGTCCTAATGATAATTTGTTATCAAAATTATGTGTGTAGCTTGTAATAAATAATGTATGCTTTGCTCGTGTTAAGGCGACATAAAAGAGTCTTAGTCGATCGTCTATTTTATCACCAGCAGGTTTAATCGGTAGATTCAATGGCAGACGAATACGATCCGAGCGTGTGCGTGCGCCCTGCCCCCATACCTCATCTTGCGCGTTAATTACGAAGACTGCGCTGAATTCCAGGCCTTTTGCCTTGTAAGCAGTCATAACTTGAATAGCGTTTGTAGTTTGAGTGTGCGGGTTCGTATCAATAATTTTTATGCCAGCTTGTTGATGTAATCGTATAAACTCTACAAAATCTTTTAGCAGTAGGCCCTTATCGGGTCGCCACGACCGTAAGCGATGACGCAACGTTGCTAGCTGGCCTAATAGAGCCAAATAGGTGTCGGTATTGTTTTCAAATTTAACTTTACTAAAATGATACTCCCTAAAAGGTGAATGAAATTCTTTGTCGTCAACAAGCTTGGTAGGTACTGGTTCGGCGCTTTCGCTAGCATCAATAACGGTTTCGGTATTGCCGATCAGACGATCAAGCATGTACTCCAACGGCATTGTATTGCTTTGGCGCGCCCCCTCAAGAAACCAAAGGGCAATTTGGTTTATCTTCTTCTTTTTGTGTTTAAGCATACATTCTAGCCATCGAGTTCCGTTTTGGTAACAATCAAGACTAAGCAAAGCTATTGTTTCGAGGCTGATTCCCCAAAAAGGATAAGTTAAAACTTCTCCAAACAGTGCATCGGCATCACTGTGGTTTGCTTGCGCGAGGGCATCTGTTAGACGGCACATTGCTAACAATTCTCGAATAACGGGAGCGTCAAGAATATTTTCTTTGCGTTCGTAAGCTACCGGTATATTCTGGGAGCCAATAAACGGCATAAATCGTTCCAGATATTTATGTTTTGGTGCTATTACGGCTATTTCTTGTGGCGAAACACCCCCGTTTACAAGTTCATTTATTTTTTCGGCAACCCATTGATATTGTTGTAGTTCGCTTGGCAAAACAGTTTGAGCGATGGTAGCTGCTGGTAGATTAGATTGAGCAGCTAATTTTTTATCAATATTATCGAGCAAATCTTCCAAGCGGTTTCCAGCTTGCCTTACTAACAAAGAGCTAATATCAAGAATAGTTTGAGCGGAGCGGTAATTATTGGTAAGCGTAATCAGCTTAACGTCACGGTATTGTTTTACAAAATCAAGCATATTAGAACTCTCTGCACCTTGAAAGGTATAAATGGCTTGGTCATCATCACCCACAGCCATGATGTTTGGTCTGTCTTCGTTGATAGGATTGTCACCTAGTGAATGTATGATTCGAGCTTGGGCTTTATTGGTGTCTTGAAACTCATCAATTAAAATGTATTGATAACGCTCCTGTAGGTTAAGGCGCAAATCGTCGTTGGCTTCTAGCGCATGTACCACCTCAATAATCATGTCTTCAAAATCATACAAACCGCGTTCTGCCATGTGTTCTTGTAATTTTTGATATATCCTACGTAAACTACGTATTTTGTTAAGCGCCTTAGCACCATCTTTAAATTTTAAGTTGCCGCTAGAGTCTTTCTCTAGCCACTTATTACGCCAAGCTGTTATAGAAGGTACGTAACGGCTTGATTCTTCGACTTGTGATATTGCTAATGCTAAGTCGGTAGCGCAAGCTTCAGCATAACTTAAAAAGGCGTATTTGCCAGCGCTTTGATACCCCTGTATTTTGTTTAAAAGTGAAACATAATGAGGTAAGCGTTTTGCTGTCGGCGTAGTATTGAAAGTTTCTTGCACTGCGGGAGTTAGTGTCTCAATAGCCTGTGTGTTGTCTTTTATAATGTCAGCAAGCTCGTTTGGCGTTAAAGCATTCTGCTTTAGCCAACTAATGGTGCTTAAGGTGTCGCGTAAAAAAATAAAGTCATCGCCTACTTTAGTACTTAATGGGTCGCTGTGTGGTAGATCCTCAAAAATTTCTCGTAAAATTTCATAGCTTCCTAGTTCGTCCACTGGTTGCAGAAGCGGTCGCTTAATAAAGTAATCTGGATACTGGTTAATAATATCAGTGCCAAAGCTATGAAAAGTAGAAATATTTACATGATAGGCAGCTTGACCAATAATACGCTCCAGACGTTCACGCATATTTCTGGCAGCATTATCGGTAAATGTTATGCAAAGAATATTATTTGGGTTGAGATCAGCTTTACGTAGCAGGTTGGCCACTCGCATGCTTAATAGTTGCGTTTTACCTGTTCCAGGACCGGCTAAAACAAGCAATGGCCCTTCTAGTGTGTCAACAGCTTCTTTTTGATGCTTATTTAGTTTGGCATATTCCGCCTCGAATGTCCTCATCATCTGCTATTGTAACCCGTAAAAGCGAATGCTAAAAAAAACACGCTGATTTGCGTCTTATAAAAGGGTGCTCCAATAGTACCAAAAGTTCTGGATAATTAAGGCGAGCACTATTATGTACACGATTATCAAAATGTCAGCATGATGTCGTTGCATGAAGTCGACAGCTTTTGTAAAGCGCTTTGGCGTGGGGATATGTTTTTCGCGTAAGTTATAAAGAGTTGTGTACCAGAACAGCGGCCAGGTTACGCTCCAGACAATCATGCAGTAAATGCATAGTGCGCCAATAGAGTAGAGGCTTTGATAGGCCAGCCATATACAAAACAACAGTCCAAGTGTTGTGCCGACACTAAGACCACGCCAAAACCATCGCTTAAACTTGGCTCCAGCCAGCAGCGCCATGCCTACCGTTATAACGACGCCGTAGCCGAAGAGCCCAATAAATGGATTTGGAAACTTAAATAACACAGCTTGCGGTGTGTTAATTATCGAGCCGCAACTCAGGACGGGATTTATGTTGCAAGAAAGTTGATAATCAGGGTTCTTCAATAGTTCAATTTTTTCCATTGAAAGGATAAAAGCGCAGATCAATCCGATTGTTCCTAAGATAACGAGCAACCATGGCAGTGTCTCTTTCAGCGTTTTCTTTTTGAGATCAATCATTATATTTAGTATATCATTTTATGATTTTGACGTACCATCAAGACGATAAATTCGTTCGTGATCAAGCCCGAAAAAATGGGCGATTTCATGCCATAGCGTGTGTTTGACTTGTGCCTTCAAGTCGTCATAGCTGCTGCTAGATTGTTCGAGCGGTTTTTTAAAAATAGTTATTTTGTCAGGTAGGACTAAGTTATAACCGATGCCGCGCTGGGTAAGCGGTATTCCTTCATATAACCCGTACAGTGTTTGACCAAAATGCAAGTGCAACTTTTGGCGTTGTTCTTCAGATGGTTCATCTTCGACGGTGATAGCAAGATTATCAAGTCGTGTGACATATTTTTTTGGAAGTTCATCAAGCGATTGATTGATTAGTGCTTCAAACTCTTTATTAGTAACTATAAACATTAAAGTTATTATAGCTTTTATAGCATAAAAAAACAGCCGCTAAAACGGCTGTTTTTAATTGCTGTTACTATTTAAAGCGGATTGCCAGCTGGCGGCACATCAGTTGGTGTACCATCATTTTCTGATGGAGTGTTTGAAGCATCACCTTCTGTAGCAGGTTGTTCAGGTGCTACTGGAGCTGCTTCTGGTGCAGGGCCGACACCTGGATCTACAGGAGGCTGTTGAGCCGGTTCTGGTGGTGTTTGTGGCTCTTCTGGTGCCGGCATTGGATTTGCTCCTGGGTCTGGTGTTACTGGTGGCTGCACGCCTGGTGTTTGATCATCCATAATAATCTCCTTATTGGTTTTAATAGTACTTCTCTACCTTACTACATTACCAACGTAACGGCAAAACGATTGTAAAGTTTACACTCATATGTTTATACCTATGCGGCGATAATTTTGCCGCACGCTAGACGTGGGCCTCCGCTATGACCGGAGCCTGATTCGCCTGGTGTATGAGGATCTTCATTGGCGTGCACCATTAAAGCGGTGCCTTCAGTCGGTTGCAAAATTGAAACTGGTCCATAAGAAAGTGTGATTCGGGTTGTCACGGCTTCTAGCGTTCCGTTGCCCTTGTCATCAATTGTGATGCACGGCAAATCCCCTGCGTGATAACCATGATTTGCATCCGGGTCGGTATTACCACTAGGCCCTGGATCAAAATGGCCGCCCGCACACTTAAAGCCATCACATTCGCAATCGCCTTTTTCATGAATATGAACAGCATGTTTACCCGGCTTTAATGTATCTGGTTTACCGCTCAATTCTAGGCGTATATGGACATACGGCCAATTGTTGATCATATATTCGGTAAAAACAGCATTACCATGAATGTCTGGCCCACTAATGGTAGCTTTTGCTCGCTTAGTAATCGTTTGTTTATCAGCCTCTAATAATGTAATCATGATTGTTTCTCCTTTCGAAGCAACGCAACAATACCGGCCAAGACAAGAACTGTCACCAGCAAAATTGCAACGCTCTTCATTGTTAGTGTATGACCTGTAGTGTGATGTGCAAATGTCTCCATATATTTAATTATACGACACTTATGACGAGCTGATATTTCTAGCGCGCACCACCACCCACAATAAAGCAGCTAGTACAAACATAATACCACTGTAAAATGCTATGCCGCCGTAAAGCTCTACTTTGTAGCCCTCGCTCGGAAATGTATTAAAGTAATGGATGGCTGCTGCTGCGTAAGCAGTCGAACAAATTAATGCGGTAAATGCTAATGCACGTCCACTGTATTCTAGTGCAACAATAACGAGGGGTATTGCATACAAGATTATTGAGTTGCTTGCCATGCCCCGCTCAACGTAGATGCTGTATGTGGCAATCACAATATACATGGCAATTTGTAAAAAAATTATCGTCCGGTAATAGGTAGTTCGTAATCGGGGTTTATGGCTATACCACCAGAGTGTAGCATTTATACTAATCATCGCTATTGCTAAAAACCATCTCGTTTGAATAACATCAGGCGTTAATAGCCGCCAAGCCTGATATATGGCAGTTGAAAAAATATAAATACCAATGAAAGCAAAGCCCAATCTGGCGGTGCGTAAGCTGCCTAGGCGCAAACGGTTACTTTCGGTTACTTCTTTTTGGTCCATCTGCCAGTATTAAACATAAGCATTCGCTGCTTGTCAATCTAGGCTTTGTGCTATAGCAAAGAGTTGATATGATGCCATTGATGAGCAGTAATTCTAAGCAACGTACAAACAGATTAAAACGAGAACTTGAACAAGCAGGAATGAACCGTTATGGATTCTTAAAAGGTGAAACAAAACTGCTGTATGAGATTATTAAGGAAGACGAACATATTGGCGGCGTAGTATATGGCCGTAGTAGTAGCGGATCGGCTATGATCGTAGCGACTGATAAACGAGTACTATACTTAGACCGAAAGCCATTATTTAAAAAAGTCGATGAATTGACGTATGACGTAGTAAGCGGTGTAAGCCATAATCTTCAGGGTCAATATGCCGGTATAGTTTTGCACACTCGGCTTGGTGACTATAAGCTTCGATTTGTAAATAAGACTATTGCCAGCCGATTTGTTAAATTTATTGAAAAACAGCAAATTACTCCCGAAAAAGCACCAGATATACGAATGCCTGAATTCACGCGTGAAATTATATCAGATCCGGTTCAGCTATCTCAGCGTGCCCGGATTTTCTTGATGTCACATGAGGTAGCTGTTCTGTCGACAATTGATGAAGTTGGAAGACCACATGGTTCAACGGTATACTTTGCCGTCGATAAAAATAACTACATTTACATTGTTACGAAAACAGAGACTCAAAAAGCCCGTAACATAATGTTTAACCATGATGTGGCGCTGACAATGTATGATTCAAACAGTTTGCAGACGCTACAAATTAACGGTAACGCAATAGTTGAGCAAGACCCACATATAACGAAGCAAGTCTACGAAACTATTCTGCGGCCAAGATTCGAGGGCCAACATGCTGAAATGCCGCCCATTATGTATTTACCTGCAGGTCAATATGAAGTTATCGCAGTAACACCAACTCATTTTAAGTTCTCAGACTATAAAAATATGAAATAAGCTAATTGCCCGCTCTTTATTAGATCCTCAAGAGATAATACTGAAAGGTTAATTCGATTGGCGGCTGAATCGTTTGATAAGTGCTATTGCCGTAATGGAGCCTAGTACTGGAAAGATAACCGAATTAAATGTAACAAGAAACTCTGAAGTTTTGTCAAATAGCGCAAATAAACTTCCGCCACCCAAGGCTCCAATGATGCCGTAACTAATGTATTTGTATGTTGTCTCGTTACTCTGGCTTTCATCTATCATTGCTGAAATCCAACCAACTAATGTTCCAAAAATTACCCAGAATAAAATTAGAATCACGTATAATCCTCCTCTTGGCTATCGTCAAAACTAAGCTATTTTATTGTAAGTGTCCAAACAATCTATCACCCCGTCCATTTATGAGCGTTATGAGCGCTTTTGGAAAACGAGGATATAAAGCTTCGTTTCGCTTTATCATAACTTTTGATGTGTTGTGTAGTTCATGCATACTACGCCTCCTTAGTACTCCCAGGCTCTTATAATCATGGAATTACAGTGTGTGCGCAGTAAAATAAGTTCCAAGTTATTTGTAATATATTTCACACATATTAAATAGCATTGCGATTAAAATAGATCATACTGATGTATTCTCGCAAACTTTTAAAACGGCTTCAAAAACCAAAGAAAGATCCGTTGGCCTTCTTACGGGCTCAAAAAATATACGGACGCAAATCTCACATAATTGCGACAATATTAGTACTTGGGGCGTGCTTAGGCGTCACAGCTGCAGCGTGGTATGATGCAGCTAAAAGTACCGATGAAGCGTTTAAGAAAGTTGCCGAGAACCGAATTGATGAGTCGGTCCAAGTTATAGGCAACCGGCTCACGTTAGTAGGTACCGTTCTTTCCGGTGGAGTCGGCTTATTTGAGGCCTCAGATCAGGTAACAAGCAAAGAGTGGGAGGCATTCATTGAATCGGTATATCATGAAAGATTGTTTTCGGTCATTAGCGCGTTTGGTTATGTATCTTATGTTAAGCCAGGCGAATTAAATACCTATATCACAACTATGCAGCAACAAGGAGAGCCAGCCTCCATGGTGGCACCGGTAGCCAGTAATGCTGATACACATGTTCCTGTTAGTTTTATCGCGCCATCTAATAAAAAAAGAGAACAACTTGTTGGCTATAATATGTACGCAGACAAAGTAAGGCGTAAGGCAATTGACACAGCGCGAGACTCCGGCACTCTTTCGCTTACGGGTAAACTTGATCTTGTGCGTGATAAGCAAGGCAATATCTCACAACGCGGTCTAATTTTGTTTGCCCCGGTTTATCGTAAGAACACTACCGTCGAAACAGTCGAACAAAAACGACAAAACATAATTGGTCTTACCTACGCAGTTATACCGGTAGATGATCTTTTTGCTGAGAGTTATGGCTCTGAAGAAAATAAAAATATTGGGATCGAAATTTATGAAAACACAGAAAAAACTGAAACTAATTTCATGTATCGATCTAATAATTTTGAAACCATTGCGGCGGATAAAAACAGTTATATAAAAGAGCAAAAATCTATACTAACAGATCATCCTTGGATTATCACCTACGCTGTAGGTTACGATGTCTTGTCTCAGCCAGAGCGCGATGCTCCGTTTTCTTCTTTGATTCGAGGCATGGTGCTTAGCCTAGCAGTGGCGTTCTTTGTTTATTACTTATTGACCCATCGCACTCGGAAAATTCTAGAAGCAAAGCATAATGAGGTTCAGAGTGCAAAGGATGATTTGCTCTCGCTTGCTTCGCACCAACTTCGTACGCCGGCTACAGTCGTAAAGCAATATGTCGGTATGTTGTTGCAAGGCTATGGCGGAGAGCTCAGTGATCAGCAAAAGTCTATGTTAGAGAGCGCCTATACTAGTAATGAGCGACAGCTCCAAATAATTAATCAAATTTTATATGTTGCCCGTCTAGACGCAGGACAAATAAAACTTCACAAAGAACGCACCAACCTTAATAAGCTTCTTAAAGAAGTGGTTGATGAACATCGCCCTTCATTTAAAGAAAGCAAGCAAAAATTCAATCTTCGCTTACCGAGTAAAATAGTTTATATCCGTGGTGATAAACACTATCTTCACATGGTGCTGGATAACTTACTTAGTAACGCCGGTAAATACACACCTTCGGGCGGTAGAATTTCTGTTAGCTTAACCGCCAGTGAGGGTCGTGCGGTTATATCAATTAAGGACAATGGTGTTGGGATTAATAAGGCAGAACAGTCTGGTATTTTTGACAAATTCACAAGAGGCAATAGCGAAATGACATCGCAAGTTAGTGGCAGCGGTATTGGCCTATATTTAGTAAAAAAAATTACGGAGCTGCATCGTGGCAGTATAAAGGCACGACCAAATCGACCGATGGGAACAGTTTTTGAGCTTTGTTTGCCTATCAGACTTTCGCAAAGAATTAGATCAAAAAGGCTGCTTAATGATTGATTTTCCAACCCGTCATTTTAAGCAACCTATTAAAAAACCCAGAGTTCTCATTGTTGAGGATGAGCAAGCGTTGCGAGAAGCTTTTATTTTTTTACTTAAATCAGAGCAATTTCCCTTTTCGTCTGCTGCTAATGGTGTCGAGGCTTTAAAGAAACTACCTTCATTTAAACCAGATATTATTTTGCTGGATTTATTAATGCCCAAAATGGATGGCATCGAGTTTTTGCACAAAGCCAAACTGAAGACCAATTATTCAAGCTGCAAAGTTGTAATTTTAAGTAATCTTGGAGATTTAATTCGTACACGGGATGTTACTCAGTTTAACGTAAAAAAAGTAGTCATTAAGGCAGACCTTTCGCCGACTGATCTGTTGGGTATAGTACAGAAGGTCTATACTTAAGATACGTGTAAACATTGTGATATTTAGCACAATATTTACCTAAATTGCAAAAGTATTTTACAATAATAGTGTGAGTCAACAACTTAAGGATGTTTCATGAAACATGTTGATGCAGAATTAGTCGGAGAAACATATGACCAATTTTGCGAAGAACTAGAGTTTCAGACAGTCAGCCCTCCTGAGCAGGATATCCGTGTTGGTGCGTTTGCTGCAGCAACACTACGTGTTCTTTCACATGATCCTGATACTGAAGCGGTGATGAAAGATTTAATTCGGGTGCGGCTCGAAAGTGGAAATGCAAGTGCATCGTATCTCGCCAACCTTACACTACGTGCCTGCCAAAGGGCGTTTTTGTTTGGGTTTCCGAATGAAGACTTCCCTGTTCACGGTGATGACGAGGCATACCCACAGAGCTATGATAAAAGGCAAAATTGGGAAGCAAACTTACCACGCATTATGGCAAGCGAAACTGAGTTTCAGGCATATGTGCGTTCTCGTGATGTTCAAAGTAATATTGCTGATCGCTATACGTCTTTTAAGTTACTTATAGAGCTTTATAGAGATCGATTTGGAGATACACCACACTTGTTAGATATCGGCTGTAGTGCAGATCACGGCTTAAAATTATTAGAACGTAATGAAGGTTATTACGTGCCTAACGTAACACAAGCCTACCTTGGCAAGCATAAGGTAGATGCGCCTCATGATCTAAAGGATCGCATTCATGAATTAGTAAGTTTACCTGATGGCATTGGTGAAAGCGTTGGTGTCGATAAAGTACCCATGCAACTAATCGAAAATGACCCTTCAACGAGACAATGGGTGTTTGCTTGCTCGTTCTATCCCTCAGAGCTGCTGGATAAGCGTCGTTATTTACAATACATACTACTTGGAAACTATCAGCCAGAAAACATTCAGTTTATTCAAGCCGATTTTTCAACTAGTGATGTTGAAATTGATCCGCCACAGGATGAAGACGGATTTGATATGGTTACCTTCAGTACAGTCTTATATCAAGCAACCCCTAAAAAAAGAGAAACTATGATAGAAAACGCTAAGCGACACTTAAAGCCGAATGGCCTTATCGTAGTGCAAGATTTTGTTAACACTAGACGAGGTGATCCAAGCAAGCTCGTCTTTCCTCGCTATTGGTTTAAGGAAGAATATGGTTATCGAACACTAGTGTTCGATATGCAGGATGAATCAGCTGGTTTTCAGGAAGTTTTTCGTTGGCAAAATGGACGCTGCCGCGAGCTTGCCCCCAATTTGGGAGCATTATGCCTGCAGCCACTTATTCAGAAAGCCTCTTAGTAACCAATTTGCTATATGTTTCCATTAATGTTTGTTGTGAAGCACCGATATTAGAGTTAGGCAAAAAATAGCTAAAAATGAGCGCGCCTCCCTGTTTATGAGTAAGTGGATAAACAAAGCTACACTCAATTCCGGCAGCTGCTTGGTTAAACCGAGCGGCTTGTGCGGGCATATCAGGAGTGAAAAGCAGCTCCCAGTCTGTCGTTGAATAAGGTTTATTGTTGGATATGGCTTTTGAAATTATATTGCGGCTGTGTTTAAGGGGAATCTTTATATCTTCAAAGCGCTTTTGTGACATATCAAGAGCGTGCTGAGCAAAGTCTGTTTTTGAGAGTGCAATTCGATCAATGGTCCCCTTTTTATCATTTACAAGTAGCAAAACAATAATACCTAAGCCTAATCGCAGAGCGGTAAGTTTATTGCACGTAAACGGCAAGTTCACAATCTCAGCATAAGTCTGTTTTTTAGTAGTTGTCTTTGATTGTTCAAATTGCGTAGCGAGCGTTTTAAGGTATGCTTTAAGCTCTTTAGATACCATAAAAAAAGTATACGCTATCTGATCACCAACCCCTAGCATAAGCATTTAAAATAACAAAACGCATAGGCAAATAATTTAGGAACAATAAATTCTACCCCAATAATGGTTACAGTTCAGAAATCACCCGACCTCTCCTACCCTCTGGCGATAGCCCTCCCCTTATTGCACCACTTAATCTCATGCGTACCGAGCTGTCTAAGTTTCTCTGTGCGAATCGCAACGCTAAATCACGATCCGCATTAAAAAAACCCAGCTACGCAATGTAACTGGGTCAAAATAAAAATCCGACCTCTGTTGAAGTCGGCTAATTCTCCTTATGGCTGGGATGGAGGGATTCGAACCCCCGAATGCCGGGACCAAAACCCGGTGCCT
>CAYRRR010000008.1:0-29436 GCA_964426755.1 uncultured Candidatus Saccharibacteria bacterium
GTTGAAAAAGCCATGTTAACGACAGTTCATAGTTATACTGCCAGCCAGGTTTTGCAAGATGGTCCAGCCAAAGACATGCGTGAATCACGTGCCGCAGCTGAAAACATAGTACCGACTACAACGGGTGCTGCGATTGCAGTAACCTTAACGGTGCCACAGCTGAAAGACAAGTTTGACGGTATGAGTGTACGTGTGCCAACACCCGTAGTATCACTCAGTGATGTAACAATGGTACTAAAAAAACATGCAACAAAAGAAGAAATAAACGAACTCTTTAAAAAAGCGGTTAGTGAGCCGTTTTATCAAGGGGTTTTAGATGTGAGCGAAGAACCACTTGTGAGCAGCGACTATATTGGTAACAGTCATTCGGGCATCATTGATTTGCTGCTTACAAATGTTGTAGCCGGTAATTTAGCAAAAGTAGTTATTTGGTATGACAATGAATGGGGATACAGCAACCGTTTGGTTGAAGTTGTCGCCGATATAGGTAAGCAACTACATCAATAGGAGGATGACGTGGCTACAAAAAAACAACGTCAAGAGAAACAGGCTAAAAAAATATTCTTCACCATACTAATAGCGTGGTTGGCTGCGTTTCCGGCAATAATAATTTTTCAAATTATTATGCGGTCACTTTTTAGTGATGTTGACCTGCTTATAACAATTACAAATACTATTTCAACTATCGGGGCTATGCTGGGTTTCTTTGGGTGGATACCTTTAATTATTAGTACTTTTTACTGGGATAGTAAAAAATGAAAATTTTTATAGGCGCCGATCACAACGGCTATCAATTGAAAGAACAGCTTGAATCATACTTGCGACAGAACAGCCATGAAGTTATTGACGTAAGCGGCGATAGCTTTGATCCGGCCGATGATTATCCACTTCATGCAGCTAAAGTGGCGAATGGCGTTCTTGCGCATAATAACAGTGTTGGTTTGCTGCTTTGTGGTAGTGGTCAAGGCGTGTGTATGACAGCCAACCGATTCAAGGGTATTCGCGCAAGCCTTGCATGGAATGAAAGCCAGGCTCGTGTGTCCCGGAATGACGATGACGCGAACATTCTTTGCCTGCCTGCCAGAGAGCTCAAAAATTTTGATCAGGCACGTGACATAGTAGACGTTTGGCTGAAAACTCCATTTGAGAACGTTGAACGGCGAAGGCGACGAATTAAACAAATGGATGAAGTAACATAATATGGCGGTTGTTTGTCCAGCGATTTTAGCTCGTGATGCGCACGAATACCAAACGCAAATCAATCGAGTTACCAGCTTTGCGCAGCGTGTACAAATAGACTTAACCGATGGCAAATTTGCGAAAGCACCAACGGTAACCCTTGAACAGGTGTGGTGGCCAGAATCGCTTAAGCCTGACATTCATCTTATGTATCAGAATCCCGAAGCGGTGCTAGATGATTGCATTCGCTTAAAACCACAAATGGTAATTGTTCATGCCGAAGCTGATGGCGTTTTTCATAAAATTAAGGCCAGGTTGAGTAAACAGAATATTAAAATTGGGGTCGCTTTGCTAGGTAAAACTTCGACCCATGTCATAAAGCCATCACTGAAATACATTGATCATGTAATGATTTTTAGTGGTGATTTAGGTAAATTTGGTGGTGTCGCGGATTTGTCATTATTAACTAAAGTAAGACAGCTTAAAGAGTGGAAACCAGAGCTAGAGATTGGCTGGGATGGCGGCGTTAATGACACTAACGCGGCAAAATTAGTAAGCGGCGGCGTTAATGTGCTAAATGTGGGTGGCTATATCCAAACTGCCGTCGATCCACGTGAGAACTTCTTACAACTGCAAAACATAATAAGCTAAAGCATGTTATAATTTGATATAAATATGGGTGGACAAAAACATTCGCTGCAAGAACTAGAATTAACTGCAAACAGCATCAGAGAAGATATCATCAAGATGCTCGAACATGCCGGTAGCGGGCATAGCGCGGGACCGCTTGGCCTTGCCGACATCTTTACAGCGCTTTACTTCGATATCTTGAAGCACGACCCTCGCAAACCCGGCTGGAAAGAGCGCGATATAGTATTGTTAAGTAATGGCCATTGTGTACCGGTGCAGTATGCAGCTATGGCGCACGCCGGATATTTTGACAAAAAAGAACTTATGACTTTGCGCCAATTTGGCTCGCGACTGCAGGGTCACCCCGAAAGAATTAAACTACCCGGACTCGAAAATACCAGTGGACCGTTAGGATGTGGCCTTAGCCAAGCATGTGGTATGGCGTTGGCGATGAACATGAATAACGAGACTCACCGATGGATTTATGTAGTTATGGGTGATGGCGAACAAAATGAAGGTAATGTGTGGGAGGCAGCTATGCTAGCTGCTAAATATGATCTTCATAATGTCATTGCAATTACAGATCGTAATGATATTCAGATCGATGGACCAACAGAGCAAGTCATGCCATTAGAAGATCTAAAAGCTAAATGGGAGAGTTTTGGCTGGCACGTCTTAGAAATAGATGGCAATAATATTGAGGCTGTCATTGATGCATGTTCTATGGCTCGTGCTATTACTGCTAAGCCCACGATGATTATTGCTCACACCATACCGGGCAAAGGTGTAGATTTTATGGAATATGATTTTAATTGGCACGGAAAACCGCCTGATTCGAAACAGGCTAAAGAGGCTCTTCAGGATATCCGTACATTAAAAGGTAAAATTAAAAGCGAGCATCAATAATGGATTTACAGCTTGTGCATAAACACTGGACAGGTACCAATGTTATAAAGGAGCCCATAAGAAAAGGCTTTGGTCGCGGTTTATTTGAGGCGGCTAAGCACAATGAGGCAATTGTTGCAGCGTGCGCTGACTTAACTGAATCTACGCAAATGCATTTATTTCGCGATGCTTTTCCCGAGCGTTTTATTGAAATTGGTGTTGCCGAACAAAATTTGGTAACGGTAGGTTCTGGATTGGCGGCCATGGGTAAGATCCCCTATGTGAGCAGTTATGCGGCATTTAGTCCTGGCCGCAACTGGGAGCAGATCAGAACAACCATATGTCTTAATAATATGCCCGTAAAGGTGATTGGCTCGCATGCGGGTGTTAGCGTAGGCCCAGACGGTGCTACGCATCAAATGCTTGAAGACATCGCGATTATGCGAGCCCTTCCTAATATGGTTGTGTTAGCACCGGGCGACAGTCTTGAGGCCGAGCGAGCTACAATGGCTCTTGCGCCTGACAAGCGACCAGCATACATGCGGCTTGCTCGTGAAGCAACACCCATTATCACTACTAATAAAACACCTTTTGAAATCGGAAAAGCTTATGTGTATGCTCCTGGAACGGATTTGACTATTATCTCTACCGGAACAATGACCTACCAAGCGTTGCTTGCATCCGAGACGCTTTATAAAGAAGGCATTGATGCGGAAGTAATTCACTGCCCCACGATAAAGCCACTAGACACGCCAACGATTTTAAAAAGCATTAAGAAAACCCGCCGGGTTATTACCGCTGAAGAACATCAGATCACCGGGGGATTAGGCGGTGCTATTGCTGAATTTACAGCCGAACATTACCCGGTGCCACTGCGACGAATAGGCGTGCAAGATCGTTTCGGAGAGTCGGGCGATCCCGAAACATTACTTAAGCACTTTGGCTTGACTGCAAAACATATAGCCCTCGCGGCACATCAGTTAGTGGACTGATATTGGCAAATAAAAGCACAAGCATTTACAATACTCATTATGGATAAAACAATCTTAGAACAAACAGCAAAACAGTTAGTGCAACAAGGTAAGGGATTGTTGGCCGCAGACGAAAGCAGCAACAGCTGCCAAAAGCGCTTTGATGCGGTTGGTGTAGAGTGCACGGAAGAAACCAGGCGACAATATCGTCAAATTCTTATTACAGCCCCAAATATCAATAAATATGTCAGTGGTGTTATATTGTATGACGAAACTTTTTGGCAACAGACTGACGCGAAACAAACATTTAGGGACTACTTATCAGAACACGGCATATTGCCAGGTATTAAAGTCGATGAAGGTCTTATAGAATTACCGGGGTTTCCAAATGAAAAGCTTACAAAGGGTCTCGATAATTTACCGGAGCGAATGCAAAAGTATGCACAAGCCGGAGCAACGTTTGCTAAATGGCGAGCGGTCATTTCTATTAGCGACACCACCCCTTCGGCGCCGTGTATAGACGCTAATTGTTTTGTCTTGGCACGATATGCGCGTATATGTCAAGAGAGCAATGTTGTGCCGATTGTAGAGCCGGAAGTTTTGTTTGATGGCACGCATACGATCGATCGTTGCGAAGAGGTAATGCGACATACCCTGCGCCGACTTTTTAATTTTATGCGTTATTATCGCGTACATCTGCCAGGGGTTATTCTTAAAACAAGCATGGTATTGCCAGGCAAAGAAAGCGGTACCGCTATTGATAACAAGGCAGTTGCCACAAAGACAGCTAGTCTTTTAAGAGATGAGGTGCCAGCTGGACTCGGTGGCGTAGTATTTTTGTCAGGTGGCCAAACACCAAAAGATGCTTTCATTAACCTTAATCGTATAAAGCAAGACGGGGCGTTTCCTTGGGGTGTTACGTTTTCATATTCACGCGCAATACAGGACCCCGTACTTAAGACTTGGGCGCAAGAGCGCGACCACAAAGCCGCCAGTGCTATTTATGTAAAACAATTAAAACTGGTAACACAAGCAACCAAAGGGCAACTAGACGAGTCAACTAATCTTGATAATTTTGTATCACGTAGTCAGGATCTATAAATGAAAAAAGTTCACATTGTTTCAATTGGCGCTGCTGTTCAAGATGTTTTTTTGCAGGGTCAAATATTTAAACCCAAAAAAGATAATGGTGAGCTGGTAGAACAATTTAAGCTGGGTACAAAAAATGAAGTTGAAGCTGTCGTGTACAGTACTGGCGGCGGAGCGACCAATGCTAGCGTCACGTTTGCTCGGCTTGGACTTATCAGTACCTACATGGGTAGAATCGGACAGGATATTGCCGGAAAAGCAATTCTAGACAATTTGTCTGAAGAGAATGTCAGCACCAAACTCGTTTGGGAATCAAGCAAGCTCGGAACCGGTTATTCGACTATTTTGTTGTCACCCAGTGGTGAGCGTACCATATTGACTTATCGAGGTGCTTCAGCTGCATACGAGCTAAAAACGACTCATTTTCAAAATATAAAACCAGATTGGTTTTATATAAGTTCTTTGTCTGGCGATATTGCAGCGCTTGAAACTATCGTTACTTATGCGCAAAAGCATAAGATTAAAATAGCAATTAATCCGGGACAGGGTGAACTAAAGTCTAAAGAGTTTCGCTCATTGTTGTCAAACTTTGCTATCTTAAGCATTAATAAAGACGAGCTAGAGGCTTTATTTGGTACTGCCGATTTATATACGTTACTAAAAAAGGCTCACAAGTTGGTACCCACGGTTGTTGCTACAGACGGACCAAAGGGCTCATATGTTATTAATGAAAATACAATTTATAAAGCAGGTATGTACAAAGACGTTGCTGTAGTTGATCGAGCAGGAGCAGGTGATGCATTTTGCAGTGGCTTTGTTGCAATGATTGCAACAGGAGAATCGGTTGAAAAGGCAATTACATTTGGTAGCGCCAACTCAACCAGTGTTGTCAGTAAAATTGGAGCAAAGGCTGGTATATTGAGATCAGCAAAGAATCTTCATTCAATGCCAATAACAGTTGTTGCGGCGGCATAAGTACTTGATTATCACCTTTGCGTTACAGTAGTGCTTATGGTAACCTTAAGGTAACTATGTCTCGTATGATATCGGAACTTTTAGGTGCGACTGAACCATTATTTTCACTCGCGGTTAAACAGCTGGAAGAAGCCAGCGGAAATCCAAGCGCAGATGTGCGGCTTACGGCAGAAATAGTCGGCAAAGTCCGCCTTAAAACAGAAGAGCTCGGCTTAGATCCGGATGACACGACACCACGCGAACTACATGCCGCTTTGCTGGCTCGCATAGAAGAGGATGATAGGCGTCTTGTTAAAAAAATTGGCGGAAAAAATCCTGACGACCCCGTTGAGTTAATGCCACTTATGAAAAAAACATGGGAAAAAATGGATACGCCGAAATCATGTTGGGTGTTAAAAAAGTCGGTCGCTAAAGCCATGCTCAAAAAGACTCCACCAAAAAATATTATGGCTCACCTTGGGTATAGGTCAGTCGATAGTATGCTAAAACATGAAAAATTGGGTGAAGTATATGGTGCGTTACGATTTGCAGAGTCACCTGAATGGTTAAATGAATTTAACGAACAGTATAAGACACTGAAACCAAGCGATTTCGAAACACGACGCATAGAAATTGTTGAAATGTCACTCGAACGATGGGGTGATATTGCGGCGCCATTTATTCATAAAAAACGTCACAATATTACGCACTTAAAAGAGCTTGGCTACATATTGATGTTACCGGTATCTGAAAAGACTAAACTACGGGGAATAACAATTTTTACATTGCCGCTCATTTTTCACTACTTAAACGAAATCCGTTTGTATTCAGCATTTTTTAAACTGCAGCAAGTAAAGCCAAATTTTGGTAAAGTTTTAGCCAACACTTTAATTGCAGATCCTCCGCGTGCTGCGGTAATGGCTGGACAAAAAATTCATTGGCGCGTAATTCAAAAATATCTTGGACGACATACCGATGACATGAAAAGCAAAAAATATCCTGAAATCTTTGAACCGCACGTACAGCCAGAAGATCTCCATTGGCGCCGTGCAGGAGAGATGCTCTTAGAGGTTGATCCGGGGTTATCATTTTGGCAAGACTTAGATTACGTCGGCATAAAAGCAAAGGATGGTTTACCGGTTCCTCTTAATATGCTTGATGTCGCTGCGAGTTATGTAAATCGATCGCCCTTTTCAGACAGGGCAGTGTATCATTTTCGTGATAGTTTATGGAACGAATTATTTATTCGATACATGGGGCAAAAAAATCTTGAACAGCAAATACTGCAACAACTTGATAACGATATGATTGCACCAGAGAAACTATGAGTTATTTATTTCAGCCTGATCCGCATCCTTCAAAGAATACAAAGCGACATGGGATTCACCTACGGTTTACGATATGTGTATCTGGCGCGGCAGCAGGCGCTACCGTTAAGGATTCTGCCGACCTTGCTATGACACTGGGGAAGGAAATTGCTAAGCACGGACATATACTTACGACCGGTGCTACCATTGGTTTGCCTTATTTCGCGGCCAAGGGTGCTTCCAAAGCGGGAGGAGTTAGTATAGGGTTTTCGCCCGCCGCATCGCTTCGCGAACATTTACGAAAATATCGCTTGCCGTTCCAGTATTTTGATTTCATTAACTTTACTGGCATGCAATATGTTGGTAGAGATTTATATTTAGTACAATCAAGCGACGCCGTCATTAGTGTCGGCGGTCGGTTCGGCAGCCTGCATGAATTTATTTCGGCACTTGAAGCCGGAAAGCCCTGCGGTGTATTACTTGGCAGCGGCGGTACGGCAGACATAATTCCCTCATTGTTAGAAAGTTTAGAAACTCCACGAAAAAGCTTGGTGGTGTTTGATACTGATCCAGAAGCGTTGGTTACAAAAATTGAAGCTATTCTTGAAGAGAAATATCATGATATCTATGTAGACTACAAAGATGGCAAGAAGTTTTGGTTTACGGAATAGTTGTGGTGCCGTTTGATACAATATATCAGTGAACAGATTTGAACTGCGGGCGCAGTATAAGCCAACGGGAGATCAGCCGAATGCCATCGAGGCCTTAACGCAAGGTGTGGTTCGTGATGACAAAGAGCAGGTATTGCTCGGTGTCACCGGATCGGGCAAAACCTTTACGATGGCAAATGTTGTCGCTAATGTACAGAAACCCACACTTGTGTTGAGTCACAACAAAACGTTGGCCGCGCAACTATATAATGAGTTTAAACAGTTTTTTCCCAACAACGCCGTTCATTATTTTGTAAGCTATTTTGACTACTATCAACCAGAAGCATATATACCACGATCTGATACGTATATTGAAAAGGATAGCCAAATAAATGAAGAAATTGATCGTCTTCGTCATGCGGCTACAGATGCGCTGTTATCTCGCCGAGATGTTTTAATCGTGGCAAGTGTAAGTTGTATTTATGGTATTGGATCAGTTGAGGATTATGGCGGTATGTCACTAAAAATTCACAAAGGCGAGCGCCGGGTGCGTGACAAATTATTGCGTCAATTAACAGATATACAGTACCAGCGCAATGATATCGATTTTCATCGCGGAACATTTCGTGTCCGAGGCGATGTCGTTGACATTTTTCCGGCCGGTGAAGAAATCGCGTATCGTGTCGACTTTTTTGGCGATGAAGTGGATAGTATTTCAAAGCTTGACCCCTTAACAGGTGAAGTGTTGACTAAGCCAGACGCGATTCATGTATTCCCGGGCTCTCATTATGTAACTCCTCAAGAGAAGTTAAAAGTAGCCTTAGGACACATCCGTCGTGAGCTTGATGAGCGGCTTCAATATTACAGAAGTAACGGCTTATTGTTAGAGGCACAGCGCCTTGAACAGCGCACAAATTTTGATTTAGAAATGCTTGAAGAAACGGGCTTTGTAAAAGGAATAGAAAATTACAGTCGTTACCTAACTAACCGAGAACCAGGTGAGCAGCCGGCTACGTTACTTGATTACTTTCCAGATGATTATTTAATGTTTATTGATGAATCACACATGACAGTACCGCAAATCAGAGGTATGTATAATGGCGATCGGGCACGCAAAGAGGTGTTGGTCGAGCATGGGTTTCGATTACCAAGTGCTCTTGACAATCGTCCGTTAACGTTTAGTGAGTTTGAACGTCACGTGAACCAAGTGGTGTACGTTAGCGCTACGCCAGCTGATTATGAATTGTCTCGGGGTGGTAAACCGGTGCAACAGATCATCAGGCCAACCGGCTTGCTCGATCCACAAATAAATGTTCGCCCGGTTGCAGGTCAGATTGATGATTTACTGGCTGAGATACGAGACACGGTCGCTAAACGACAGCGTGTATTGGTTACAACGCTAACCAAGCGCATGTCAGAAGATTTAACAGAATATCTTCAGGAGCTAGGTATAAAAGTTACCTATTTGCATAGTGAGGTGGATACGCTAGAACGTACTGACATTTTACGGGAATTAAGGTTGGGTACGTATGATGTTTTAGTGGGCATAAATTTGCTTCGAGAAGGTCTTGACTTGCCAGAAGTAAGTCTGGTCGCTATTCTCGATGCCGATAAGGAGGGCTTTTTGCGTAGCGAACAAGCGTTAATTCAAACTATTGGCCGAGCAGCTCGGCATCTTGAAGGGCGAGTATTAATGTACGCTGATACCGTAACGGGTAGCATGAAGCGCGCCATTGATGAAACAAATCGTCGTCGTGAAATTCAAGAAGCTTACAATAGAGAGCATGGTATAACGCCGCAAAGCATTGCCAAAAAAATTGAGGAACGCATGCTGCCTCAAAGCGAAAAACCAAATAAGAAAAAGATTGACCTTAAAAAGATTCCTAAAGATGAGTACGGGCAGCTCATTAAAGACTTGACGTCACAAATGGATTTGGCAGCAGCAAACCTAGAATTTGAGAAGGCGGCTGAGCTGCGCGACTTAATCAGTGAAATCAAATCAAAACTTTAATGCGAATCACCAGGTAAATTTATGAGGGTGTAATCAATTTCATCATAGGGTACACCAAGACTAAGCTGTAGCGTTAAGCCAGAAAGTCGTCGCGAGGTATCTTGCATAATGCGTCGGCGAGCGCCGTGCGTATGACACCCTTCATAATCGCTATAGGTAATATTCGGATGATCAACAAGGCGCTGTTGAAATTTATCTTTTTGATTAGCCATACTTGTTACTAAAAAACCGATGTTCATGTGAGCATCAGTAGGGACATGAAGCGCAAGTTCTCCGGCTTCGCCATTAAATAGCGGCTTACCGGTACGTATTAGCTGCATTAAGCCTCTAGCGCTTACGTCAATTGTGCGTGTATAAAATCGTCGCCTTCGCGGATCACGTAAAATACTTGCAACAAGCTGTAAACTACCAATAGTCTCTTGGGCACCATATTCCAAGGCCTCAACGATACCATGCGGATTTAAGTCACGAATTACTTCTCGTAGTGGCACTGCGAGGCAGGGATCTATTGCCTCTCCATACAATACTCGACGCTCATCTTCGGGCGAATACGCAAACAACCCGAACATGATCATGGCTTCTCTTGAAAATCCTTTAAAAATTGATACTTTTGGTTCTGAAAAACCCGTATCTTCAATACGATTTATAATTTGTAACTGATTGTGGGCGCTTTGTGATATGGGTATAGAAGCATTCATTTCAGGCCCAACAATAATTACAGGTAAACCATCACGTGCGGCATCGATACCGGTGTGCATGTTCAGGCCTTCTACTTGTGTGCCCCAAGGTGTACCCATAGTGAGTGCTACATTAGTGCGGCGGTGGGTAGGTTCGATGCGACAAACTTCATATCTGGTATTGTCATCCATTTCCCATGTTTCCATACTCCATGAACCGAAACTGCCTGACCCAGATTTTAAAGTATCAGGAATATTGCCGCGTACACCAATATCGTATATTGGAAGTGGAAGTCTAAGATGAGAAATAGTGGCGTCTTGGTCAGTCATCGCTCCGTGTTCTAATGAGCGGACATCGGTTTCAGGATTACTGCTAAGCGCCATACAAGCTCCTTTGCCTGCTAATGCTTACCTATATCGTAGTGCACCCGGTTCGTTTTTCCAAGAAGAAAGTAGATATTTTTGTTATACTATCTTAAGAAATGGCGACACTAACCACACAAGATGTGTTACGACTGGCACGTCTAGCTAAATTGCAGCTGACAGATAATGAGTTGCACACATTCGCAAATGAACTGAGTGCCATACTTGGTTATGTTGAGCAGTTGGGGAGTGTTAATATTACAGGGCTAGAGCCAACTTCCCAGGTTACGGGCCTCGTTAACGTAACACGACCCGATGAAATCATTGACTATAGTGAATCTCAGGCCGAATTGTTACAGAACGCTGTAACGACTGAAGATGGTCTGATAAAGGTAAAAAGGATTCTTGAATAATGTCTCAATTAAAATGGGCACCTATCGCTACAATTGCGAGTCAGGTTGAAGGCGGTAAACGCACTGCACGTGATAACGTACAACAGGCGATGGATGAGATTCAACGACATCGTGCGCATAAAGCAATAATCAGTACAACTAAAGATCGTGCGTTTGAGCGGGCTCAAAAGATTGATGATCAAATTTCGCGGGGTGAACGCGTTGGTCGTCTTGCTGGCGTGCCATTTATTGCTAAAGATAATTTTTTAACGTTTGGGAGCGATACAACCGCTGCGAGTAATATGCTCCGTGGCTTCAAGGCCCCGTATCAAGCAACAGTTATTGACAAGCTTGAGGCAGAGGGGGCTATTTGTGTTGCTAAAGCAAACTTAGACGCTTTTGCCCACGGTTCAAGTACTGAGAACAGTGATTATTTTACAACATTAAATCCTCATGACAAAACGAGAGTTCCCGGCGGGTCATCTGGTGGCTCTGCAGCGGCGGTCATGCTCGATATGGCTCCATTCGCGCTTGGGACTGATACGGGTGGTTCAATTCGTCAGCCAGCTAGCTTTTGTGGTGCTGTCGGCTATAAGCCAACCTATGGCCTAGTTTCACGTAGTGGCGTTATCGCAATGGCAAGCAGTACAGATGTCATTGGGCCTATAACTAAGACGGTTCAGGATGCCGCTTTGATTTTAGACGTAATGAGTGGCCGCGATCAACTTGACGGAACAACAATTGAACGTGATAGCCAGCCCTACACTAACCTCGAAACGATTCCAAAGCAACGCATCGGTCTTGTGAAAGAATATTTTAGTGAAGATGTTTCACTAGCTGTTAGGCGCAAGATAGAGACCGCCGTGAATAAACTTGCTCGTTTAGGTCATACTATAACAACCGTTAGTTTGCCCTCTTTGCCGCTGGCCTTGGCATGCTATTATGTAATTTGCCCTGCAGAAGTTTCGAGCAATTTAAGCCGATATGATGGTTTGCGATTCGGTTATCGAGATGCCAAAGCAACAAATCTGAATGAACATTATGAATTATCGCGCACGACAGGGTTTGGAAAGGAAGCAAAAAGAAGAATTATGATTGGAACTTACGTTTTAAGCAGTGGTTATTACGAAGCGTATTATAAACAAGCTCAAACAGTTCGAACTAAATTGATCAATGAATTTAACGATATGTTCAACAAAGTCGACTTTTTAGCTGGCCCAACTACGCCAGAAACAGCGTTTAAGCTTGGTGAGCATAGTGCCAATCCACTGTCGATGTATTTAACCGACATAATGACCGTTGCTGCGAACTTGGTTGGCGTTCCGGCCGTGAGCATACCAGCCGGCTATATAGACAAATTGCCAGTCGGCTTGCAGTTGATGGCGCAGCAAAAACGAGACAGACAACTTCTTTCACTTGCCCAACAAGCTGAGGGGGTTCTGGTATGAGTTTTGAGGCAGCTGTGGCTATCATCAGTGGTCTCTGCATCTTAGTGATTGTTGGATTTTTAGCAGTCCGTTTCGCACCCAAACCAACAAAAAAATCAAAGTTTCAATTTGCCTGGAAAGAACTTCAATCATATTGCGCACACAAAGAAACTTGGCCTACAGCTTTGGCCAAAGCAGATGACCTATTAGATTTAGCTTTAAAGCGCCGCAGGTATAAAGGCAAAAATATGGGCGAACGTTTAGTGGCCGCGCAGAGAGTGTTTACTGATAATGATGCTATCTGGTTTGCTCATAAACTGACAACAAAAGTACGAGAACGCCCCAAATCAAGATTAAAAGAAAAAGATGTCAAAGAAGCGCTCCTCAGCATCAGGCAAGGATTGCGTGATTTGGATGTACTATGAGCAGCGTAAAGACTATTGCCGCACATAACGGTTTTTATCCGACAATAGGTATAGAATGCCACGTGCAGCTCAAGACAAAAACCAAACTATTTGCAGGTGTTGGTAATGATGCTCGTTCCGCATCGCCAAATACGCTCATAAGTCATATTTGCCTGGGGATGCCTGGTGCCTTGCCGGTATTAAATGAACAGGCCGTCGAATATGCAATTCGAGCTGCTCTAGCATTCAAGACTAAACCACAGGCCATGAGCTATTTTGAGCGTAAGCATTATTTTTACCCCGATTTACCGAAGGGCTATCAGATTACACAGTTGACCAAGCCAATTGTCGTTGGTGGGACGGTTTCGATTGCTGGCGAAGGCGGGGAGCGTCACATTGCGATTAATCGTGTTCAGCTTGAGGAGGATGCCGGCAAGAATACACATCCGCCCGGGAAAGACTACAGCTTGGTTGATCTTAACCGTGCCGGCACACCGTTGCTTGAAATTGTGTCTGAACCAGAAATTCATACTCCTGCTGAGGCAAGGGCATATGCACGGGAGTTGTATTTAATAATGCGTTATGCTGACGTATCAGATGCGGATATGTATCACGGTAATATGCGTTTTGACGTCAATGTATCCGTAAGTTCAGATCCGAATATTTTAGGTACCAGAACCGAAACAAAAAATCTAAACTCTTTTAAAAGTGTAGAAAGAGCAGTAGAATTTGAAATCAAGCGACAGGTTGAGGTGTTGCAAAACGGTGGTATTGTTACGCAAGAAACACGTGGATGGGATGAATCTAAGCAGAAAACATTTAGTCAACGCAGTAAAGAAGAGGCGCATGATTACCGTTATTTTCCGGAACCTGATGTACCGCCAATCATTATTAGTGAGGAGCGTATATCGAATGCTAAAAAAGATCTTCCGGTAATGCCCTGGACAGTACGCGAAGAATTACGAAAAGCCGGTTTGGATAGTGCTACGATCGAGACGATCATTGATGCCTTGCCTGCCAGCCGGATTATGCTAGAAATAAGCAAACAAGCGGAAAAGCCACAAATTAGGCGTATTGCAAACTGGCTGGCCACAGAAGTACAGGCGCTGGTTGCTAACAATCAACTAAGCTGGAAAACAGCGAAACTTTCTGCTGAAACGCTATTTGAACTAGATGCACTGGTTACGAGCAATCAGATTAGCTCAACCGCAGCAAAACAGGTTTTAAAAGTTATGGTCGTGAATGGAAACGACCCGTTAACGATTGCGAAGGAGCGTGATTTGATGCAACAATCAGATGAATCAGCGCTTGATAGCCTCGTTTTGAAGATCATTAGTGAAAATCCGGCTGCCGTAAAAGACATACAAAACGGAGAAATAAAAGCAATCGGTTTTTTGGTTGGCCAGGCTATGAAGCAAACAAGCGGAAAAGCCAACCCCGGCATGGTGCAGAAAATTATAAAAAAACACCTAAAATTATAGTTCTATGGTGAAAGTAATAGAAAAGTTGTAAAATAATTGCATGGAATCTTTTGATATTCTCGTAGCTCTCCTTTCGATTACATTATTCATTCTATTAATCGTTTCAATTATTTTAGTTATAAGCCTCATTAAGTTGGTTAAAAAACTACGTGAAATTACTGACACTGCACGTGAGATAGTTCATGATGTAGAAACAGTAAGCGATTTTTTTAAAAAGTCTGCAGGCCCAGTTGCTATCACATCCTTATTAAGTAATATTGTATCTAAAGTAACAGAATTCAAAGGAAAGAAGGGTAAATAATATGGGCAAAAAAGAAGGAAGAAAAATTGCAATTGGTGCTGCTATAGGTGTAGTGGCTGGCGTAATCACCGGACTATTAACCGCTCCAAAGAGTGGTCGTGAAACTCGACGAGACATAAAAGATACGGCTGGTAAGGTTTTTGCAGAGGCAGAAAAACGCTTAAAAGTACTTCATGGTGAGCTCTCTGATTTGATTGATCAAGGCAACAAAGAGCTGGCTTCTCGTTCGGGACGGGCTCAACAAGATCTTAAAAAAGCTATAGACACTGCTAATGACGCTCAAGTTAAAGCAAAAGAGGTTATTAGCGCAATACGTAGCGGTGAAACCGCTAATCCAGAGCTTAAGAAGGCAATTAAAGAAGTTACAAAAGCAAAAGACAGCTTGAAAAAATTTTTTAAAAGCTAATGGCAAAAAAGAAACCAAATTTAACCAAGAATGAAGCCAGTCAGGCGGCGAAAGCGCTTGAGGTACTTTTTACGACTGAATATGTGAGTAAAAAAGATTTGTATAAAGCTAACTTTTTGCGAGGAATATTCTTTAGTATGGGAAGTATTCTTGGCGCGGCATTATTACTAGGATTAGGGTTGTGGGTATTGTCTTTGTTTGACGATATACCGCTTATTGGACCCGTGGTTGACAACATTCGAGAATCAATCAAAAGCTCAAACTAGACGCTACATAATTGTTGTATTTAAACTCCTATAAGACGCTTATTTTTTTCTTTATAATAAATACCAATGACCAATAAGCTTTCGACCACTGATTATGTTCATTTGCATAATCATACTCAATACAGCCTGCTTGACGGCTTAACAAAGCTGCCAGAACTGATTGATTTTGTTGAAGAAAGCGGCATGAAGGCTATTGCGATAACCGATCATGGAACGTTATCTGGAGCTATAGATTTTTATAAAACTGCTACAGCGAAGAACATTAAACCTATTATTGGTATTGAAACTTATGTAGCAGCTCGAAAGCATACTGATAAAGACCCAGCGAAAGACAAGTCACGCTATCATCTTATTTTGTTGGCAATGAATAACCAGGGTTACGTCAATTTAATGAAGCTAAGCACAATTGCAAACCTCGATGGTTATTATTATTTTCCGCGAATTGATCGTGAGCTTTTAGAACAATATAACGAAGGTCTTATTGTTTTAAGTGGGTGTATGGGTAGTGAGCTTGGTGATGCGTTAAAAAACAGCCAGAATGAAAAGGCTAAAGAGATTGCTTCTTGGTATAAAAAAGTCTTTGGTGATCGATATTATCTTGAAATTCAAGATCATGGTCATCCGGATAGCCCTCTGCCAAGCCCCGAACAGAAAGTTATTAATGATGCCATACTAGCATTATCGCAGGAGCTTAATATTCCAGCAGTCGTAACGAGTGATGCGCATTATTTGAAACATGAAGATCAGGAGGCTCACGAAGTACTGTTGTGTGTGGGCACCGGTTCGTTTTTGAGTGACGAGAAAAGAATGAGCCTTAAGGATTTTCCGCTACATGTCACTGATCCAAGTGAGATTGTTGCTCGTTGGGGCAAGCAGCACCCTGAACTTATTACAAATACCAAAAACATTGCTGATCGTTGTGATGTCGCATTAGAGCTTGATAATATTCTGATTCCACAGTTTCCTGTTCCAAAGGGGGAGACTGAAAAAAGCTACTTAGAAAAATTAGTTTATCGGGGGCTTGCGTGGCGTTACGGTGGTGTTTCATATAAAGAATCACTGGCAATGAATTTGGCCCAAGCAAAAAAGGGATTACCAAAAAACGTCGCAGATCGTGCGAAATATGAACTTGGTGTTATTGATAACATGGGTTTTAACGGCTACTTTTTGATAATCTCTGATTTTATTAATTGGGGAAAGGATCAGGGTATTGTTTTTGGTCCAGGTCGTGGCAGCGCAGCAGGATCAATCATTGCCTATTCTCTACGCATAACTGAGCTTGATCCGTTGAAGTATGACTTACTATTTGAGCGGTTTTTAAATCCTGATCGTATTTCGATGCCTGATATCGATATCGATATACAAGATACGCGACGTGATGAGGTCATACAGTACTGCGTCGAAAAGTATGGTGATAATCGGGTAGCAAACATTGTCACATTTGGTCGTATGGCGGCACGGAATGCGGTTCGCGACGTAGCACGTGTTTTACAGGTTCCTTATGCAGAAGCCGACCGCTTAGCTAAAATGATTCCTCCTCCGATCCAGGGTCGTCACATACCACTTGCGACCTCGCTTAAAGAAAACCACGATCTTAAAAATGAATATGAATCTAACGAGGTATCTAGACGTGTATTCGATTTAGCAATGCAGCTTGAAGGGACTATACGATCTCATGGGGTTCATGCCGCAGGGGTGGTTATTGCGCCTGATGATATTGTTAAGTTTACTCCTTTAGAAAAAGCACAAAAAGGTGTAGTTGCGACGCAGTATTCTATGGGCCCTGTTGAAGAGCTAGGCTTGTTAAAGATGGACTTTTTGGGTCTATCGAATTTAACGATTATAAAAAATGCCTTACGAATTATCAAAAAAGTTTATGGCAAAGACATTGATATTGACCAGTTGCCACTTGATGATAAAAAGACGTACGAACTGTTTCAGAGTGGTGATACTACCGGTGTTTTCCAGCTAGAATCGGCTGGCATGAAACGCTACTTAAAAGAACTCAAGCCCACCGTATTTGAGGATATTGTAGCAATGGTGGCTTTATACCGGCCAGGTCCAATGCAGTTTATCGATGATTTTATTGCAAGAAAACACGGAAAAAGAGCAATTGTCTATCCGCACCCCTCTATGGAAAATGCTCTTAAAAATACCTATGGAGTATTGGTGTACCAAGAGCAAGTAATGCAGATAAGCAAAGAGGTTTGTGGATTTTCGGGCGGTGACGCTGATACTTTAAGAAAGGCAATCGGTAAGAAAAACGCTGAACTTATGGCAAAAATGAAAGACAAAATGATAGAAGGCGGCCAGAAGCATTCAAATATTGATGAGGCCTTAATGAAAACATTTTGGAAGCAATTAGAAGATTTTGCTGCCTATTGTTTTAACAAGTCTCATGCTGCATGCTATGGGCTAATTGCATACCAGACAGCATATCTCAAAGCTCACTATCCGTCCGCGTTCATGGCCGCACTAATGACCAGTGATTATGACGATACCGATCGGCTGGCGATTGAAATAGCTGAGTGTAGACATATGGGTCTTGAAGTTCTACCTCCTGATGTTAATGAGTCATTTTTAGAGTTTGCTATCGTGCCAAAAACGGAACAAATCAGGTTTGGTTTGAACGCCATTAAAAATGTCGGCACCGGTGCGGTTGAAGAAATACTGCGAGCTCGCGAAGATGGCTATTTTACATCACTAGAGGATTTTTTCACTCGGGTGAATTGTCGTATTGTAAATCGAAAAGCTATTGAAAGTCTTATAAAGTCCGGCGCTTTCGATGTTTTGGGTGATCGACACTCCCTTCTAGACAACATTGACCTTTTACTTGCCTATGCTTCAAAAGTTCAAAAGGAGGCATTAAGTGGACAAACCGACCTGTTTGGTAACAGCGTAGACGCTGCCTCAAAGCCCTCAATTACACTGGCAAAAACTCTCTCAAATTATACAATCCAGGACAGTCTCAAGTGGGAACGAGAGTTGCTTGGATTGTATCTTTCTCAGCACCCGCTACAGGCTTTCAAATCACTACTCGATGAAACTACCATACCCCTCAACACCATTGAGGCAGCTCATCATAACAAGACGGTGACAATAGGCGGTGTCATTACTGGAATGCGAGAGATAACCACAAAAAATGGACAAAAGATGGCGTTCATTACCTTAAGTGATGAGCATGGAGAAGTTGAGATCATAGCCTTTCCCTCAATTTATCAACAAACGCTTGGTACGCTATCTAAAGATAAGGTCGTACTTGTTAAGGGAAAGGTCTCAGCCAAGGATAGGGATGGGAATATTGGTGAAGATGTCAAAATACTAGTAGATGATGCACGGGAAGTTACATTAGAACAAGCGCAGGCATATCAACCAACAGGAAAAAAACCTAAATCATTAAAAAAGAATACGAAAGTTATGAGTGCCATAACAACACAGGTAACAGCAGAGGCACCAAAAAGACTATACATTCGTATACATGATACTAAAGAAAATAGTAGGCTCCTCTCATTAAAAGACTCTCTTTCAGCCTACAATGGCGGAACTGAAGTAGTGCTAGTGTTAGGTGAAGAAGCGCACAAACAGGTAATTCGCCTACCCCAGGGAATAGCATTATCAGACGAGGCAATAGAGCATATGTATTCTATTGCCGGCAAAGAAAACGTAATTTTAAAATAACCTATAAAATCGTTCCTGTTGTACGCAGCAATAGTATTCCCGTTGCTATCATCGATATAACAATGCTATCTAATATTGGATTCCGAATAATAAAACGCTCGCCCTTTGTTATTGCACGTTTGATGACGAGGCTGTGAGTAAGCAATAAGTACATCGCACCAGCTCCCACAAATGCTGCAACGGCCATTACTGACCAATCTACACCAGTCAGCATGTTGACGCGTCGAACAGTTTGTCCATTATGATTGGGTACATCAGAAGTTATCGCTGCTACCGAATGAGGACTTGGGGTAGCATACATAGCTACAACAATAGTCGCAGGGCCGGCAGATTGGAAATTAGGATGATGGGCTATGCCAAAGCCAACCTCCTGAAAGCTACTATCAAGCATGTTGGCACGATGCGTGGTGCTGTTTAGCCAACCATCTATTACTTGTTGATTAGTGTCAAAGCCAAATGCTAAATTTTCACCCGCTTTACTGTAAATATATCCTGTTTTCGCAATGAACAGCCAAGGCTGCTTACCATCTGGAGATTCATGAGACCAGTAATTCATTTTTACCATGTCATCGGCTTTGCTTTGCGCCGCGTCGGTAAGCTTAGGGTTGAGTGAAATTGTAGCCACTCCTGCTTCAGTTCTTTTGATATTGGTTGATTCAAGTAAGCCGCTCTGGCTAATAGACGTACTGGCCAAGACTTGCTGACGAGGCTTTAAGTACGGAGTTAGCACAACCGTCAGTAATGCAGCAATACTCAAGAAAAGCGGAATAAACGGGTAGTAATGTTTGAGATATTTCTTGGTGTGTTTGTGTTTTGGGCGAAGATTAGAATTTTGCCGCTTACGAGCAGTTGGCATACTCTTACTATATAACAGGCTTACGCTTCACGCAATTGATATAGGGCTACGGCAGCAGCCTGCGCGACGTTTAATGATTCTTTTTGGCCATACATTGGAATTTCTGTTACTGCATCGCATAATTTTAAGAGACGAGCTTCGATACCTTCTACTTCGCGACCTACCAGTAGCGCGCATTTATCAGGAGGCTTAAACGCAGGCATGGGTATAGAATTACTAGCTTGTTCAAGGGCAACAACTTGAAAGTTGTCATTTTGAAGCTCCCTGATAAGAGAGGCTATATCACCATGATATGACCATGGTACTGACAGCTCTGCTCCGAGCGCAGTTTTGTGAATTTGATTAGAAAGTTTACGTTTTATATGGGGTAGTCTACTGTCATGTGGGTGTTCTGGATAGGGCGTATAACCAGTAATGAATATGCGCGCTGTGCCAAAACAGTCGGCTGTACGAAATAATGACCCTACATTATGTGTGCTTCTAATGTCATGCAAAATAATATAAATTTCTCTCATGAA
Organism: uncultured Candidatus Saccharibacteria bacterium; assembly: GCA_964426755.1. Lineage (GTDB taxonomy): Bacteria > Patescibacteriota > Saccharimonadia > Saccharimonadales > JAGQNJ01 > CAYRRR01. The sequence continues at coordinate 20,446 of CAYRRR010000008.1, forward strand.
GTTAGTGTACCATCCTATTTTGAGTCTAACTCATAGCGATAAGGTTTCGTTTATGCTTAAATAATAAGTAATGAAGATAACAAAATATTGTGCGGAGCAAGCATGAGCCAAGATGCACGCTTTGATGAAGAGCAAGCGACACTGCGTAGATCGCGCATATTAGGATTGGGGTATTTTGATACATCGTCAAGCGCAAATAAGGCGCTTTATAAAGAGTTATTAACAGTAGAAGAATTGTATAGACTAAGGGTTGTACCTCTTCAGGCCGATCAAAATAGTATATTATTTGGTGTAACAAATACAACATCGCAATCAACAATGAATCAGCTACGGCAGCGCTTTTTGGACCAACGAGTTAGCTATGCTTTAATCTCAGACATCGGTTTTCGCGACTATATGAAACTGTATGATCCGCCTAAAAAAATCGTATATAAAGATATTGAACTTACAACTGCTGGTTCAGATGATCTTATTGCGCAAGTTTCATCAACATTAATGCAAGTTCGTGCAGATGATATGCTTGCATATTTAGTGCACCAAGCGCATCGTCTCAAGGCGTCAGATATTCATACAGAATGTCAGCGTGATTTTGTTCGCATACGTTTTCGGATAGATGGTGTACTTCATCCAATTGCAAAAATTCCCGTCGATAAATATCGCATACTTATATCGGCAGTCGCCAGTGCCGCCAATATTTCTACCCAAGCCGATGAGGCACAGCAGGGTCATATTGCACAAAGAATCAAAATGGCTGACGCCAATGATGTAGATGTGAATTTACGAATTGAAACTGTCCCTACCATCAACGGTATGGATATTGTCATGCGGTTGTTCAACATGACACAAGAAATGTACAATCTTGATAAATTAGGGCTCAATGCCTACGAGCGAGAAGTTGTGGATGCCATCGTTGCAAAGCCAAGCGGTCTTGTGTTGGCAGTGGGCCCGACCGGTTCAGGCAAAACGACAACGCTATATTCAATGCTTAATTCACTAAATAATGATAATCGTAAAATTATTACGATTGAAGATCCGGTCGAATATCAATTTGATGGTGTTACTCAAATTTCAGTTACCAGCAAGGGCACAAACGATGTAAGTTTTGCAGAAAAACTACGCGCCGTACTCAGACTTGATCCTGACGTTGTAATGGTAGGAGAAATACGAGATGTTGATACGGCACGAACTGCACTGCAAGCATCGCTGACCGGTCATCTGGTGCTATCTACATTTCATGCGGGCTCTGCGGCTGCTGCCCTGACCCGTCTACTTGACGTTATTGGGGCCAATCCGTTATTTGCCTCTGCAATCCGTCTGGTGATGGCGCAGCGATTAGTGCGACGACTGGATGATGCTAGCAAGCAACCATATGATCCTTCACCCGCTGAAATAGGGTATATAAATTCAGTCCTTGTAACGCTTCCTGAAAATATCGCAAAGCCAAATCTTGAAGGCATAAAATTATTTAGAGCAGGCAAGTCAAATGACAACCCATACGGTTATCGTGGCCAACTTGCGGTTCGCGAACAGTTTTTAATGAGTGGCGAGATATTAAGGCTTATGCAAGGTGGTAACAAGGCAACCACAGCTGCAGAAATTGAACAAGCGGCAGTTAAGAGCGGTATGAAAACAATGCTCCATGACGGAATCTTGAAGGTTTGTGCAGGCGAAACGACGCTTGATGAAGTCATTCGCGTTCTCGGTTAGTTGACCGGTAGGTTGGGAGGGGCTTGTTGTACTTGACGAGCCAGTTGTGCTAAGGCTCGATTGCGCTGCACAAAATTATCAGTTGAAAGCAGGGCCGCAGTGTCGTTAAGTAATAGATGTTCGCCTTGGAGGCAATTTGCGCACTCAGCCTTTTATTAGCATAGCTTGTTCAGCTATTTCATATGAGTTAATATTATCAGTCATATCGGTTGAAGGTTTCATCTTTGGACTGTTTGGTGTTTCAAACATCTGTGGACTCATGTTATTACCTTGGCAATTTCATTAACAAGTCGTTCGTCGAGCACACTCGGAATTATGTTTTCAGCGTTCGGATGTTTGACAAGGCCAGCTATAACTTCAGCAACTGCTATTTTATGGGCTTCAGTAATGCGTGAAACATGATTATCAAGCGCGCCGCGAAAAATTCCTGGAAACGCAAGGGCGTTATTTACTTGGTTGGGAAAGTCGCTTCGACCAGTGGCTACGACGGCAGCACCTGCGTGGTTCGCGTCTTCTGGCATTATTTCTGGCGTTGGGTTGGCCATAGCAAAAATAATGGCATCCTTCGCCATGTTGTGAACCATTTGCTGAGAAAGAAGTCCGCCCTTTGAAACACCAATAAAAATATCAGCACCGCTTAAGGCGTCAGTGAGACGTCCAGAAACATCATCAGGATTAGTGAAGGCTAAAAGACTTCTTTTTTCTTCGTTTAAGTCGCGGCGTTGGTTACTAATGATACCCTTGCTATCGACTGCTAAGATTTCCGGCCTTGCATAACGATGTAGCAAGCGCATAATAGCTATGCCTGCAGCACCGGCGCCAACAATTACGATTCGGCAATCTTCTAATTTTTTACCGACAATTTTTGTAGCATTTATTAATCCTGCGAGCACAACAATCGCTGTTCCGTGCTGATCATCATGAAAAACAGGTATTTTTAGTTCGGCTTTAAGTCGCTCTTCAACTTCAAAGCAAATTGGTGCTGCAATATCCTCAAGATTTATACCGCCAAAACTTGGGGCGATAGCTTTAACGGCTGCTACAATTTCATCCGGCGTATGAACATCAAGCACAATTGGAACAGCATCAATATTAGCAAAATGTTTAAAGAGCATGCTTTTACCTTCCATGACTGGAAGTGCGCCAAGTGGGCCAATGTTACCCAAGCCTAGAACAGCGGAACCATCGCTGATTACTGCCACGCTATTGTTGAGCCAAGTATAATTTTTTGCTTCATCAGGGTGGCCCGCAACGTGGCTGCTTACCGCTGCCACTCCTGGCGTGTAATAAGTGCTTAGTTTATCTTTTGTATCAAGGGTATCTTTTAATGAAAGAGATATTTTACCTCGTAGTTTTTTATGTTGCTGCAGTGCTTTCTTACCAAAATCATTTGCCATAAATTTATAATAGCACTTCTTGGTCACCATTTGATATTAAGTGATATATTGCAATAAGTCATGAAAGCGTGTAAAATATATTAGTCTATGCAATCTGTTACTCAGAAAATTGAAGAAAAATACAAAAAACACCAGGTCGTCGATGTGCGTTCTGGTGACACCGTACGTGTGCACCAAAAGATTAAAGAAGGCAATAAAGAACGCGTTCAAATCTTTGAAGGCTTAGTCATACGTACCGATCGTAAGGGTAGCCACACGGCTTCCATTACCGTACGTCGCATTGCCAGCGGAATAGGTGTTGAAAAGAACTACTTACTACACTCCCCGCTTATTAACAAAATCGAGGTCGTTAAGCGAAGCAAGGTTCGCCGTAATTATTTAAGCTACATGCGAAAGCTTACCGGCAAATCAGCGCGATTAACCGGCGTTAACTTTGATAAAGAAGCTGTCAATAAAATAGAAGAAAAACCAGCTGAGCCCGAATCAACCGCGGCAGATGGTGCTGAATCTACAAAAGAATAAAGAACTAAGATTGTTCGCAATCGGTGGCAGTTGTTTGCTAACATGATTGTATGATTGGTATTGATGAGGTTGGTCGTGGAGCTTGGGCGGGCCCGCTTTTAGTTGTAGCTGCACGGCAAATTGGCACGTTGCCGCTAGGCTTAGCGGATTCAAAAATCTTATCAAAACAATCAAGAGAAGATTTTATGCCTGCGATAACGCAAAATTGTGATATAGGCGAAGGTTGGGTAGAGCCTATAGAGATTGATAGTCTCGGATTAAGTGCCTCCATGAAGCTAGGCGTAGAACGAGCCCTAAAACAGATTCAAGCTATGTCCAATGAAAGTATAATCATGGACGGTAAAGTTAATTACTGCGATCCTGTATTTACAAAAGTGCAATGTGTGATCAAGGCGGATAAGAGTATACCGGTCGTCAGCGCAGCCAGTATATACGCTAAAGTGACACGGGATCGCTTGTTGATCAAGCAGGACGCCCATTACCCTAATCACGGTTTCGGCAAGCATGTGGGTTATGGCACCAAAGCTCATCTCGAAGCGCTGCAAACAGCTGGCATCACGCCACTACATCGTTTGTCTTATAAACCAATAAAGGCTTTTTATGACAACATTTAAATCAGGGCGCCAAGCCGAAGCTGTTGCGGCAAGATATCTTGAAGACCTCGGTTATATCATTATTGAACAGAACTGGCGGACTCGATGGTGTGAAGTGGATATTATTGCAAAAAAAGAAAAAATTATACATTTTGTTGAAGTTAAATTCCGTCTGAACGATGACTGGGGCAGTGGCCTGAATTACATTACTTCTCGTAAACTAAAGCAAATGCAATACGCAGCTGAGTTTTGGATGCATTCTAACCATTGGCCGGGTGATTCTACCTTGAGTGCGATTGAAGTGACCGGTTCGGCTTATAATGTTACAGCGTTTTTGCCGTTTCTTGAAGAAAGCGTTTAATGGCCGCTTCGTCTCGCTCACGCCAGGCTATACGAGCTGCAATATCGGCAAAACCAATTTTAATATTACGTTCCAGGACTTTGTTCTCTAGTTTAGGCTCAAAAAACGTATGATATTTTTGTTGCCATTCACGCGAGTTCATTGTACTGGCGGCATAAACTGGCAGAAAATCAAAAGATTTGCTATTACCTATGACGGTTTCAAGCCATTGCCACTGCGATTGAATAAATTCCCAGGCAATTAAACGGGTGTGTCGGTTACGTAAAAATAGTGCAAGCCAACGCATAATGTCTTGAGTGCGCACAAAGCCATTCTTTCCAAGGGCACGATTGAGAACTGATTGCGCAAAGTGGGGGTCTTTTGTGCTGGTTAGTGCGCTAGTAATATCAAGCTGTAAATCAGGTGAAGCCTCAGGGTACATTTGTATAAGTTTTTCATGGTCTTCACTGTTACCGTGACGCACAACCGCTCCTAATATACTGTTTCTAATTTCAGAATCGATGCGAGATGGCTGTTGCGCTTCATTGTAGCGCTGTAGTGCGGTAGATATTGCTTCTTGATTTTCACCGCCCAGCATGAGCGAGATCATGGTGTGACGTAATTGGATAGTATTTGTATTATCTTCTGGCTTTGTGTCCCAGCCCAGTCGCTGATAGCTATTGATCGCTAGGGCAACTTTAAGTTTTTTGATATACTGCTCACTCTTGTCGTGGCCCTCGGTAAGCTGATTGGCTGTGCCAATTATGCGGCTTATGGACACCCAGACGCTATCTCGATTTTCTTCTTTGAGAGGTAGTATCATAGTTAAACCATCTACGAGCGAAGCCTCTCCCTTCCGTGCCAACATAAAAATATCATTGAGAGCATTAATCCGTGACTCGGCAGGCAAATGTTTAGTCTTCAGTGATGACACAATAAATTCGCGATGGGCATCATTCTCATAATGTGTGAAATAGTGACCGCTTGCTCGATGATTTAGCAGTACAAAAGCATCATCTGCAAGCTGCTGCGTTTTAGTTCTTTGTGCTAAGACATTAGTTGGTAAGGTTTCGGCAGCCAGTAATGGAATTGGCCATAGCGTTTTATCGTTCTCATGATCTAGTACATATCGTTTTTGTGAAAGATGTAAGGTTTTACCCTGTTGATTGACATGCAAAATAGGCATCCCTGGCTGTGTTATCCATGGTGTCATAAGCTGTGAAATATTCTTTTGGCTGGACTCTGACAAGGCACTCCATAAATCCTCTCGTGTTGTGTTAGCGTAGGCGTGCTTTTTGAAATAATTTTGTAAACCTTTGCGAAAAGCATCATCACCAATGAAATCCCGTAACATCTTTAAAAGACGTCCGCCTTTCGCATACACAATCCCCGGGTCAAACAATGTTTCAATAAGATCAGGGTCTGTTACTTGAACCCCAACTGGTTGAATATCTTTGTATATATCTCGATTGGTTGTATTCATGACGTCACTTGCAGTATAAAGCTCCCACTGATGCCAGTCAGGATGGAGCTTATCAAGCGCCAGGTGCTCCATAAAGCTTGCGAAGCTTTCATTTAGCCACAAGTCATCCCACCATTCCATCGTAACCAAGTTTCCAAACCACTGGTGTGATAGCTCGTGTGCCACTACGAGCGAAACATACTGTTCGTTGCTGATAGAACGATTGGCTGGATCTGTCAGCAATGCTATTTCACGGTAGGTTATCAGGCCCCAGTTTTCCATAGCACCAGAATCAAAATCAGGTAAGGCTACCTGATCGCACTTTGGTAGCGGATATGATATGCCGAAATATTCGGTATAAAAATCAAGAAGGCGAACTGCCTCGTTGTTTGCGTATTCTAACTCTTGTTTCGCACGAGCTTTTGATGCCCAGCTGGTTACGGTTACGCCATTTTTTGTCGTGGCTGACACTCCGTGTAGATTGCCGGTTACAAAAGCAAGTAAATAGGTAGACATTCGAGGTGTGGTTTCAAATGAGGTGATGGTCTTATTGGCTTTCGTTTGAGTGGCACGAATTGGTGTGTTGGAGAGTACTGTTTCATTAGTGTCTGTAGTAAGCGACAAACTAAACGTTGCCTTTGCGCTTGGTTCGTCAATGCAAGGGAATGCTTCACGCGCATGATGACTTTCGAATTGAGTCGCAATAATGATTTCCTCAGTTCCATTGTGCACATAATAAGAAGGGTAAATTCCGACCATCTCCTCAGTAATTGTTCCGTTGAACGCTAACGTAACTTCATACGCTCCATTTCGCACTAGCTCATCGGTGTGTATGCGCACCTCGTCGTAGGCTTTATGATGAAGAATTCGACTGACTGGAATCTCTTTTGTCTCATTCTTAGATATTTGAACAAGTTTTGCAGAGGTTACGGTGAGATTTTTTTGATGGAAGGTGAACCGTTTACTTGGGCGGCCAACTTTAATACCGCTAACTTTGACGGTACCGCTAAACTTTAGCTCAGCTTTGTTAAGTGTAAGACTTAAGTCGTAATGCTCAGGCTTAAATTGGTTTATAAGTCGAGTTGCTTTCTTGCTCATTATTATAGATTACCATGATGAAGACATTGTTTTATTGAAATTGACATATTGTTTGCCCGCCTGTATAATACCGAACTGTACACGTCGACCGGCAGGTCGGCTTTTTTAATGAACAGACCGAAAGGACACACATGGAACTTGATATTAAACAACTTGCAATTGCCCTCAAGGCCATCGCTGAAGAAAAAAATCTACCTGAAGATACCGTACAAGAAATTGTCGAACAAGCATTAGCCGCTGCCTACAGGCGCGATTTTGGCGACAAAGAACAAGAGGTGCGCGTTAGTGTCAATTTGCATACAGGTGACGTTGATGCGTATGTTTCGAAAGAAATCGTTGATAATGTCGAAGATCCTCAATATGAAATTTCATTAACTGAAGCGCAGGCTATACGAAAAAACGCTGCAAAAGGCGAAACTATTGAACTCCATCAAGATATAACTAGCTTCGGACGCGTAGCGGCTCAAACAGCCAAGCAAGTTATTTTACAGCGCTTACGAGAGGCAGAACGCGAAATAATTGTTAATGAGTATCAGGATAAAATCGGTACCGTCATTAACGGCATTGTTTCTCGTGTAGAGGGCCGTTTGGTACGGATAGATCTTGGTAAGGCTCAAGGTATTTTGCCCGTCAGTGAACAAATACAAGGGGAACATTACTATCCTGGGCAACGACTTAAGGTGTTCCTTAAAGATGTTGAGCGTGGCAACCGTGGTCCACAGCTTATACTTTCTCGTGGCAACACAGAATTTGTAGAGTGGCTGTTTAGAGCAGAGGTGCCAGAAATGGAGAACGGCGCGGTAGCAATTAAGGGGATTGCTCGAGAAGCAGGCATACGCAGCAAGATAGCAGTTGTCAGCACAGTCCCGGGTGTTGATCCGGTAGGAACGTTTGTAGGTGGTCATGGCACACGCGTTAACGCTGTTATGAGCGAGATCGGTGAACAAGAAAAAATTGATATCGTTGTTTGGGCCGAAGACCCGGTAGACTATATAACCAATGCCCTTAGTCCGACCAAGGTCAACAAAGTCACGATTGATGAAGCCAAGCACAAAGCTGTTGTTTCGGTGCCCGAAGATCAGCTGAGCGTAGCCATCGGTAAGAGCGGTCAGAATGTTCGCTTAGCTAGTAAGCTTACCGGCTACGAAATTGATATTGAAGGCAAGAAAGAGGCCGCTCAGGTTGAAGCAGAAAAAGAAGAGGCGGCTCCTAAGCAGCCACCAAAATTAAAAAAGAAGAGTGAGCTTGAAAGCAGCTTGCTTGAAGCCATTGAAGAGCACGGCGAGTAAACTACTTGTCACTAAACATTTCTACCATCTATCTTTAACGACAACGTGCAATGATATAGCACTTGACAACACTTTATAACCGTGCTATAATAGTAGTATGATAGATAAATTCTCTGGTTTTAATCCCGCAGATAGAAAACGCGACCCGGATATTTTTGGGGTCACCGATTTTGAGATTAGTCCCGAGGCAGTTCTATTAAGTCCAGATGAGGCGTGGGTTATAAAGCGTCAGTTAAACGCTTTAGAGGATGATTCGCCATATGTTGGATTACGTGAACATATTGCGCAGCACTTCGTGGGAGGTGCTTACGAAACAGCTCCACGTATTCTCGTCCCTCGGGATCATGATATTTCACTTGCTGGAGTATATACCGGTATCTTATGGCAAATTAAAGATACAGACCCTGAGGGTGCGCAGATCGTTCGAGAAAAGATAGAAGCTTTATGTGCCGATAAAGATGAGAATATGCAACAGTTTTTTCGTCAGCAAATGATAATGCCAGCCGAAGACATTCCAAAAAACTAACTAATGAGATAATCAATTAGCACTCTTGACGTCCGAGTGCTAATTTCGCTATACTGG
>CAYRRR010000009.1:0-26699 GCA_964426755.1 uncultured Candidatus Saccharibacteria bacterium
GTTTCGTTAATTTAAGCGCGAGCAATTTTATTAATAATTAATCAGGACTATATTGTGCTCACAATTTAATGTTGGGGGCGTGAAGGTATGGTTCTTGCAGTGTCTCGTTGGCGATGGGCGCGTATTATGTTGGTGAGCTTTATTGTAGCGAGTGTGTTCTTGCTTGTTGCGGTACGACCGAAAGCTCATGCTAGCGGTGGCTATCCTTGGAGCGGTGCGGTATGTGTGGCGACTGGTCAAGTAAGTGGCAAGTGCCCTAATTACGAATGGTCGCACGCAGGCAGCGCACGCAACCCGTCAACCGGCAATTATTATTATCGAAACTGTACCGACTATGCCGCCTGGAAATTAATGAGCCAGGGGGTGTCATTGTCAAAAGTATCGGGGTTGGGCAATGCGGGCAGCTGGGATAATAACGCACCGGCAAAGGGCTTGAGCGTTAGCTCTTCACCTAGTATCGGATCGATAGGAGTTGATGAGCGGTATGGTCACGTTGTTTTTGTCGAAAGCGTAAACGGAAGCACGATTACGATTTCTGAGTATAACTGGGGTAGCGCGGGCAGTTACGGCACGAGAAGCGGGACCCCAAGACAGTTGGGGCTTAGCTCGTTTATTAATTTTGAACTATCAACACCCATTCAAACTTCGAGCTCTCATCCAGTAGGAGTTTGGCAAGCACAGTTTTTAGGTCGGGATCGTTTATATCCAAACCAGGCTATGAGTGCTAATCAGTATATAGAATCACCTAATACAAAACACGTATTGCTGATGCAGCCGGATGGCAATCTGGTGCACTATGGTGACGGCTTTAGGCCGCTCTGGCACACTCACACCTACGGAAACCCAGGTGCGTACGCAATTTTTCAGGGTGATGGAAATTTAGTGATCTATGCTTCGAGCGGCAGGCCTTTATGGGCTAGTGGCATGCGTTATGGGGCAGCTTCATTAGTTTTGCAAACTGACGGTAACCTTGTGACATATAATTCTGCTTGGCGTCCATTATGGCATTCTGGTGTCATCCTCCCGGACTATTCAGTTTTTGCCGGTTCTGATCATATTCGTCCAAATCAGGCTCTGTTCCGGAACTACTACATCAGGTCAAGTGATGGACGATACAGTTTGATCATGCAAGCAGACGGTAATTTGGTGTTGTACGCACCGGGTTATCGACCCTTGTGGCATAGCCATACTTACGGCAACCCCGGCGCTTATTTGGCCGTTCAGGGTGATGGTAATCTTGTAGTCTATTCGGCATCAAATAGGCCGCTATGGTGGTCAGGAACAAAAGCTAATCCTTCGCACCTCATAATGCAGTCGGATGGTAATTTGGTTCAGTACAACATCTTCGCACAAGCCCTTTGGCACACGAGAACTCACGGTCAAATTTAACGCTTCATATGTTTTGCTATAGCAGCCTTGAATGCTGGTTTATCAACTGCAATTGGTACGTGTTTGACCGCAAACGGCGTAAAACCCTGCAAGGCTTTGGTTAGGCTATTCGCAGTTTGCTTCTCGAAAAAAATGCCAGTTTTACCTGGGATTACATAATCTAACGCGCCGCCATTTTTATAAGCGATTACCGGACAACCGGCAGCCATCGCCTCAACTGCTACGATACCAAAGTCATCAATACCAGGGAAAATAAAACCTTCGGCTTGCTGAAAGGCGTTGATAACATCCTGATCAGAGGCTTTGCGCTTAAAGGTGACAGTTGGTCCGGCAAGTTTCTTGAGTCGATTATGTTCTGGACCATTGCCTATAACAAGTAGCGGTAGGCTAAGCTGCGTGCAGGCTTTGACGGCCAGATCGAAGCGTTTGTAAGGTGTTTGTCGTCCTGCAATCACAAAACCTTCTCGGTTATGGTTATTGTGCGACATAAATTTTTGTACATCAACAGGTGGAAAGACTACGTGACTATCGCGATTGTAGTATTTTTTTATTTGCGCCTTCGTGTATGAGGAGTTTGCGATTATTTTATCGGGCCTTTGTGCGGCTTTATAATCCCAGCGACGCAAAGGGCCTACTAACAAGCGTAAGCCCAATCGAGCTACCGGATCAAATATACCAAACCCGGGGCTTTTCAGATATTCATCATACCGGCTCCAATAATAATGTGTTGGAGCGTGACAATAGTTAACATATAAAGTATTAGAACCAGTCTTAATTCCCTTAGCTTCTGCCCCGCTTGAAGATATTACCAGGTCATACCCATCCAGCTTCAGTGATGTAAACCACCAAATCCGCAAAAACGGAATAAATTTTCGTAGTTTTGAAAACGGCCAGTGTTGCAAAAACCCAGTGACAACTTTATTGTCGAGTCGCTGACGCCATTCATCGGTTGCATAAGACGTATAAATAGGTGCGTCCGGATACATCTGATGCAGCGCTTCAACAACACGTTCAGCTCCCCCGCCTACGAGCCAATCATGAACAATAGCTACTTTCACGATCTACGCACCGCCCTTTCCAAAGTTGAACAAAGCACAACTTTGCCAAGCGCTCTTGGTGTTCAGCGCATTTTTTCTTTGCGATACTCCCGCTTCGTCCCATATGTACGATTTGGTCCGTTGCTCAATAAGAAAACGTACTGCGCACTCAATTGTGTAGATTGTGTTTTGGGAGTTTATCAAACCACTATCTATTATATCAATATATGTACTGGAAGTTGCTAGCCGGTACGGTACGGCTACTAATGACACCTAAGCCCTTGAAGTTCATTTCACTTACGGTTACCGTGCCGTTGCCATGTACCTGTTCTACGTAGACCACGTGCATACCCTGTTGGCCAATTGCCCCAACCCGAGGCGCTGACCCCGTAGGAATGCCTTGAGCGCGGGCGCGAGCAACCCAGGTATTTGCGTTGCCAAGAGTGTTCGGAAGATCAGCACGTCGATTCTTTGCGTACCAGGTGCAATATCCACGAACATACCTATTGCCACTTGATGATCCGCGATCAATTCTTGTTGATGGTTTTGGTGCTGATTTTTTAGCTGCAGCTGGCTTTGATTGTCTATTGACTGGCCGTGCTTCAGGCTGCGGAGCTGGCTGTGGCGTAGCGGTTGGTATGGGACGATCTGCTAAAACCTCGTCCGGGCGTGGAATGGCAATGACATCGTTGGGATTAATGACATCCGGATGTGATAGTTGCACATTCTTATTAAATAGTCGTTGCCAGGTAGTTTCATGAGCTTTAGCGATCTTTGATAGTGAGTCTCCCTTTACAACCGTGTGTGTCACCGATTGAGGTGTCGGTTCAGCTTGGGCAGCTGTGTTTTGTTCTTCTGGTTTTTCCTTTTGAGTGACTGAGTCTGAGGCTTCTGGAGCCTCTTTTGTATTATTAATAGTTGTTAGCTCTGCTATTGAGGCTGGAGCAGATGCGTTATTATCTAACGACATCGCCTTTGCAGGTGTAGCTTCTGCCAAAAATATTACGGCAGCAGCAAATACGCCCGCAAAAAGTGCGGTTTTACGCATTATCTAAAACCCTCCTAAATTGTGCTTAGATTCATAATTAATAGTTTGGATACACAATATTTATATCCAAAATGTGGCTTTCTCACCTCACGTTTAAAAGACACAAGGAGTAATGATACAGGCCTCAAAATTAATGTCAAGTTGTGAACCAGTATAGACGCTTTTGCAAGTTCATTTTACAGTAGTATATAGCGATAAATTGATAATGTTGTAAAATGAAACAACAATGGCCTATTGAGCGCCCAAGCGCCGAAAAACAACACCAATCGTCTTGATAAGAATAGTCAGATCCATCCAGAAGCTCCAATTTTGCACGTAGTATAAATCTAGCTTACGTCGCTCTTCAAAGCTAATATCGCGGCGGCCAGATACCTGAGCTAATCCAGTCAGGCCTGACTTTACGCTAACGATATGATGCTTAGAGTCCGCTAAGCTGATTTCTTCTGGTACGAGGGCTCGAGGCCCAACGAGGCTAATGTCGCCTTTTAATATATTAAATAGTTGTGGTATTTCGTCGAGGCTGAATCGTCGAATAATGCGTCCTATTCTCGTAAAACGAGGATCATTAGGAACTTGATCGCCATTTTCTCGATACTGCTTAATAAGCTCAGGCTTGTTCATTTTGGTAAAAGCTTCTTCTGGCGTAAGACCATTGTATTTTCGTTTTAAGCTTCTAAATTTGTAAATTTTAAATACACGGTTATAGCGCGTGACTCGTTTTTGGGTATAAAAAGGTGTGCCCAAATCTGATAAAAAGATAAGCAGTGATAGCAAAATATATACCGGACTTAGAATAATGACAAGCGGAAGAGTTACGGCGATGTCAAATACTCGTTTTACGATTCGGCCCCAGCCATTGAGTGCAGTTTGATTAACCGCAATAACCGGTATTGATGAGCGGAATAGCTCTACATCAATGTTGCCTACAAATAGCTCAGTATTCCCCGGAATGAAGCGGTAAGAAATATGATTATTCTGTGCGTAATCAAGAATGAGATTGTTTTTAGTGGCGCTAGCATAAAGCTCGGTTTGAATAATGGCATGTACACTGTTGGCGTCTAAGTGATTAGTTGCCTCCTCGAAGGTTGTGAATGATCGGATTCGTGCGTGATGATTTTTATGACCAACTATGCCAATGATTTTATAGCCAGAACTTATATCACCAAAAAGCTCAACCAACTCTTCAACGACCTTGCTGTTGCCCACAATCAACAGATTATTAATACCGATTCCGTAACGGAAGAGTCGACCGCGAATAAAACGAGCCACATTACGAAAAATTACCAGTAAAGAAAAGGCAAAAATAAAGCCATAGAATGGCACTAAACGAGCCGGGAAGATAGCCTCTTTACTAAGATATGCAACGCTCAACACAAACAAAAGGCCAACAAACGACCCAACTAACAACCGCCCAAGTTCTTTGAAGCGTTTTTCATATATAGAATTATTATAAAGACCAAGCAGGGCAAAAATACCAACCCAAAACACAGTTAAAATTAGAAAAACAGTAAAATATGAACGGGCTGAAACGAACTCGATCAAAGGCCGTTCATCGATGCGTACCCGTAAAATATAAGCTGCCACAAAAGCTGCCAACAGGGCTAAAAAATCGCCAATGATGAGAAAAAAGCCGTATACGAAAGAGGCGTTATTTTTCATAAGATATGACATTAGTATAGCAGTTCTACCCTGGTTTTTATGTACTAACCAAATAACATAAACAGTTTGCGAACAAGTGCTATACTTTACCATAGAGTAATGGCAAAAAAACACGAAGCAAGACGAATACTAGAATATGTTGTCACTGGTGGGGCATGGTTTTGGTCAGGTTACGCCATGTTTGCGCTGTGTTACAGTGTCTTCAACCTTGACATTGTACCGGCTAAAATTATTTCATACAGTTTTGGTTTAATTGTAAATTTTATCTTAGAACGCTTCTGGGTATTTGATAGTCGGGATGCCCGCAAATCGCTAGATAAAGTCACGACGCGATACATACTATTGTCTGGGGTTAATCTGGTAATTGATACGTTAATTGTCTGGAGTTTGAGCCGAGCAGGAATCACGCCCTATATCGGGCAGTTTATATCAGCTGGCTTTTTCACCGTTTGGAATTATCTGTGGTACAAGCTTTGGGTCTTTGCCCACAAAGATCCACCAAAACCACGTCGTGCCGCTGCGCCTGCATTGAGGCGGCCGCGAGCTGTTCGTCGTAAAGTGGTGCGTCCAGCAAGGAGGCGACGACGATGACTGACAGATTAGATAATGTCACCCGTCCGACAAAAAAGCAAAAAGCCTTGCTTGATTTTATAGCTACCTTTATTGCCCAACACGGATACAGTCCTAGCTATCGTGAAATAAAAAACGGAATGAACTATAACTCTGTTGCGACTGTGGCATTGCATATCAATAATCTTATTAAACGAGGCCATCTTGCTAAGCGCGACAATGCAGCTCGTTCCTTAGAGCCGATTAATGCGCAAGTAGAACCTATCAAAACTAATGAAGTTTCTGCTAAAGAAGAAAAATGGCTGGTAAAAAAAGTTGAATTTTACTTTGCCAGCGTTGAACAGGATCAAGCGCCAGCCCAAGCAGACATTGACCGTTTGTACGTGTTGGTTGGGGCTTTAAAAATTATGGGTTTTGATGGGGCAGCAAACAGTTTTATTCCTCGATTATCACAGCTGAAAGGCAAAGCCAAGTGAGTATACTTGAAGCGATCTTACTTGGAATAGTTCAAGGCTTAACGGAGTTTTTGCCCGTATCAAGTTCAGGGCACTTAATATTGACAGAGAAGCTACTTGGAATTAGAGCTAGTAGCCTTGCTTTTGACGTTGCTCTACATGCCGGAACGCTTATGGCCTTGATTATCTTTTTTCGGCACGATATCGCTCGCCTTATTAAAGCAGTAAAGCATAAGACCCACGAAGCACGCATTGCTCGCTTGTTACTTATTGCGACCCTACCGGCGGTATTGGTTGGCTTGGGGCTAGAGGGTTTGGTTGAGGACACGTTTCGCTCAATGGTTCTTGTTGCGGTCAACTTAATCTTTGTTGCTATTTTCATGCTGATTGCCGAGCGACAGTATGGTAAGCGCAAAGATTTTACAAAGCTGAATAATATTCGAACAAAACAAGCTTTAGTAGTAGGCTTGGCGCAGGCGCTTGCGATTATTCCTGGGGTATCACGGTCAGGTAGCACTATAACAGCAGGGTTGCTAGGAGGCATGGATCGAGTTTCGGCAACGCGGTTTTCGTTTTTACTCGGCATTCCCATAACATTCGGAGCTCTGCTTAAGATGCTCGTCGGTGGCGAGGGCATATCACAAGTTCAAAATGATGCGACGGTGTTTTTAGCTGGCATTTGTGCCGCGCTACTGAGTGGAATTTTTGCAATCAGGTTTCTTATTAACTTCTTAAGTAAGTATGGGCTAACAATTTTTGCATACTATCGCATCGTACTTGGCATCGTAGTCCTGTTCTTTGTATTCATAGGCTAACATGGTGACAATACTACTACACAAACGCGTAAGCAAGACGTGGTAAAATACTAATACTTAACAATAAAAAACTGGAAATAGGTGAAATTCCTATGCTGTGCCGCAACGGTAATGTAATGAGACAAACCTACGGTTTTTCTCATCGCTCGTCAGCAAAAGCTGATTTTTGCTAAAGCAAAAACAAGCTCGCTGCTCTTTTTACTAGAGTGAAAAAATGCTAAGCCCGATACAGTTATAAGTCTCTCGAGCAGGAGCACATGACAGATTTTTGACCCTCGTCTTTTGCTTATGAGACGAGGGTATTTTTATGTCAGTTATGGTATCGGAGAGCTATGGGATTGGTGCAGAGTCGTCACACGGCATCTTGAGGTTAGTGGATGAACCGAGAGTAATTGCTGTGCCTGAACTGCCCGAAGACGAGTTGTTGCGGGCACGTGCAAATCGATTTATGCGTTCGATTGGTTCCTGCGTCATGAGTCAATCGGTGGAGGTTGGCGAAGAAGAGCCAGGCCATAATGACAGTCTATTAACAGCAATTAAAAAGGGTGCTGAAGGTGACGCTGAGGCTGAAAAAATGGTGGCAGTTAATGTTGGCTCAGATTTTTCTGAACGCGTCTTAAAGGCTGGAGAAGTAACAAAATATTATCTTCAAAAAGATGAAAAAGGAGAACTGATTCAATTCGGGCAGCCTTACGTGGCGGTGTATGCAAACAGCCTAAGGCTTACGCCTGAAACCTCAAAACTCCGACCTCGCACTGAAGCCGAAAATAGAAATCGTGAACGCATAGCTTATTATACCGAGAATGGTTTATTGAACGAGTATTATATGGTGGTCTTTTCTTTGTGCCCAGAAGACATGACCAACGAGGAGTTAAATGATGCAGGCTACTTTGCAGATACTAAAACAATGGCCATTCAGGCAACCACCGTAGAGAACGATGCCGTTTCAATTGAGTCGGCTTTTGTTAGCGGTACAAAAGAAAAAGATGCGCCTCGGCACGATATGGATGTCGTTGTTCAGTTGGCTGCTGAACTGAGTATAGATTATTCTAATCTGTCGACGGCAGAAATTATTGACGCACCACTTTTGGTGCCAAAATCATTAATGCCGAACGGCGTCATTGATTTAGTTGAGTTTCTAGATGATGTAGCCGGCGGTACGTTCTTCGGAGAAGATAAACCACGTCAAGACTATATTGCGTTCAGAGCTTACTGTGATGAGCGTCGCAAAAGCTATGCTGCTGATGTTGAGGTCGTAACGAAGCAGTTGCTTGCCGAAGCAGATCAAATTAACACGCCGTATATGGCCATACAGCGCTTAAATAAATTATCAGGCGCTCAAATGGTCAAACGGGCAGTCAAAGACAAAACGATTGATGCCCGAGTATTTGGAGATGAAGCAGCCGGGTTTATTCAACAGGCTCGCTTGCACGCCGATAGTGGCAATGGAGAGGCGGCAAATAAAGCTGAGAAACGGGCTATTGAAACTGAGACGAGTCGATCGTGTCCCAGTGGCGTATCCAGACTAAGTGAAGCCGACAAAGGGGTATCGGCAAACGATGCGGTGAGTGATAAGCGCAAGGCTACAGAAGATAAGTATGGCTCATTGACTTTTAAGTGCCCAAAGGGTCACACCAACCGGCGACCGCGCAACAAACTAATTCCAAAATGCCAGATTTGTGGAACCAGCGTTAAATGTTAAGGTATCGTATAATAAGAAGCTATGATGACACAAAACGATGAAATATATGAAACGCTTGTTCGTGAGCGGTCGCCCGAGTTTTTTTGTGACAACTGCGGACATTACCCAATAGAGCCGGTGCATGGCCATTTTGTTTGTCCGGACTGTAAAATGCCAACTAAGTGCTGCGAGGGGATGCCATTAGAAAATGAGTAAGCCGAAAAAAGTGTGGACATATAGACTGCTCCAAAAGTTATCATACGTTATCGCCGCTTTGTTAATGATCCATATTGTTATCCAAACAATTAACTTTGTGACCTGGCCCACGATGCCGACCTTTTTAGAGTTTTCTAATAGGGTTGATGTGGACGATGAGGCAAGCATACCAACATGGTACTCGCAATTCATACTAATTATTGCCAGTATTTTTGCATTTATTGCTGCTCGTTTAGCAATGAGTAAGCAGCAAAGAAGAGTCTGGTATTTATTGAGTCTGGCTACAGTGCTTATTTCATTAGACGAGGTTGCTCGCTTACATGAATTCGTGATCCAAACTATTCACGTTAAGTTGTGGGGCACTGAAGGTTCAAGCATAACAAAGAACGCATGGCTTATTATTCTGCCTTTTATCGTGGCAGGAGGGCTAACGCTGCTTATAGCTATTTATCGGGCACTTCCAAGGCGAACATTTAAGTTAATGTTGCTAGGTGGTGTGGTGTATTTTTCTGGTGCGATTGGTATCGAAATCTTAAGTAGTGGCATGAATCCTAACAGTTGGACATACACTACACTTGTGACAGCATTTGAGGAAGGTCTTGAGATGATGGGAAGCGCCTTATTGGTTTTTGCAGCGGCGGATTATATCGACCGTACTCATAAATCGGAAACAAAATTATTATTGCAGATGCTTAATGTGCCGCACAAAAAATGATGCGAGTGGGCGTTTTTAGCGGAACATTTGACCCGTTTCATATTGCTCACCTCGAAGTTTGTTTAGTTAGTCGAGCTGCTTGCGAGCTTGATGTCGTTACGGTAATGATAGAAAAAGAACCAAGGCGCAAGTCTGACGTTACTGCCTATAAACAGCGGTTGGCTATTGTTGATTTAGCTTTGCAGCAACACCCCAGCATCCGGGTTATCGATCCAGAAGTTAACAGCATAACAGCTAACAGTGCATTACAGATTTTACGGCACCACTTTGAGAACGCACAGTTCTTCTACATTCTTGGCTCGGATGTAGTAGAGTACATACTGCAGTGGCCTCAGCTCGATACGCTTACGGCAAATTTTACGTTTTGCGTGGTGCTTCGCGACAATAAGGACGAGCCGGTGGTACGAAAGCAGTTATCTGAAATAAAGAAAAAATTCTCAAACCTGAATTACAGACTATTACCGGCTGTATGGTCACCAATTTCATCTTCTAAGATACGTGAAGAAGTGAAGACTACGGGATACAGCGAGTATGTGCACAGAGACGTTTTAAACTATATTCTAAAGAATCGAATCTATTAGCAACTAAAATGCTTATTCATTATACTGGTAAGGATGCAGGGCTCATTATTGGAAAGTATTGTTGTACTGGCCATATTGCTGGTGATTTCACGTTTTATAAAACGTGGCTCTGATGTTTTGCAAAAATTGTTTATACCGAGTTGTCTGGTTGCAGGAGTTATGGGACTGGTACTTGGCCCTCAGGTGCTTGAAACTATCCCAGCCGGTATTACAGAGCATTGGGCGAAGTTTCCGAAGCTCCTTATCAGCGTAGTGTTTGCAGGTTTGTTTTTAGGTAGAGTCATACCGCCCGCTAAAGAAATTTGGCGACAGGCGGGTCCAATGATTGCGTTTGGTAATACATTGGCGTGGGGTCAATATGTATTAGGAATCGGCTTAACGCTTTTTTTCTTGACACCGGTATTTGGTACGAGCCCTTTAGCCGGGGCACTTATAGAAATGAGCTTTGAGGGCGGTCACGGTACGGCTGCGGGTCTTGCGCCCGTGTTTAATGAGCTTGGTTGGGCAGAGGGAACAGATGTCGCACTTGCATTGGCAACCTTCAGTATTATTGCAGCAATTTGTACTGGCCTGATTCTTATTAATTGGCATCATAAGATAACTGGACGTACCGTTAGTAAAGAAGACAAAGACCTGCAGCGTAAAAAACTCATACGAAGCGGGTATAATCTTGTTACGCTAGCTCGTAAAATCGATACTAATCCTAAGGCCGTTGCGATCAATACGCTAGCGTTTGCGATTGCAATTGGACTGGGGTGGCTCATGCTTGAGGGTCTTATACTGGTTGAAAATGCTGTACTTGCCGGCTATACCGACTTACGATTCTTTAAATATTTGCCCTTATTCCCGTTGGCGATGATAGGCGGTTTATTGCTCCAATTGGCACTCCGAAAGCTGAATAAGCAAACGCTTATTCAGCGAAGAACTGCTGAGATTTTTAGTTCTCTAGCTCTAGACGTACTAATAGTGAGCGCAATCGCAACAGTTTCACTTAATGCCGTCAGCAAGAACTTGCCGGTATTCATAACATTTGCGGCTGTCGGTGTGGTTTGGGCGCTCGGCGTATTTATTTTTCTTGCACCGCGTATGTTTGCTTCTCATTGGTTTGAAAAAGGTATTACTAATTATGGACAATCAATGGGTATGACAGCAACAGGTTTGCTTATGCAGAGACTTGCAGATCCGGCCAATAATGCGCGAGCCAGAGAGGCTTTTTCATACAAACAACTGGTCTTCGAACCGTTCATGGGTGGCGGTATTGTTACGGCAACATCATTAATAGTTATTCATGAATTTGGCAGTCATTTTGCCTTAATAACAGCCACGATTGTTACGCTTTTTTGGATAGGCCTCGGACTTTACATGGGAAGAAAGCATCGATCTAAAACTTAAACTGATTCGTCTTCTTCTGATCCAAAATGACTTTGCAGGTACAATAGGTGTTTTTCACGATAGTGCTTAAACTCGGTTTTATTAAAACCATTCCGCTTAATAAACGTGCTGATTTTCTCGCTGCCAATAAAGTGAGGCATCATAACGTAGGATGCACCGTCGGCATATAAGTCCGAAGCTAACTGAGCATTATCTGCCGAGCATACAAACACTGCCTTAGGGTTGTGGTTCGCCAGCCAATGGGCTAAAAACATATTTGTTTTATGGTCACCAATGGTTGATACAACCAGCTTGGCGCGGTCAAGGTACATTTCATCAAGTAGTTCTGGGTCGGTAACATCACCATAAAGAAAAGGTTCTTGTTTTCGTTCAAGTGTATCAATCACGTCAGGGTCGTAATCGACCACCAAGTATCTTTTATCCATGGATTTGAAAGTTTTAATAAACTCGTGCCCGCCCTTACGGTAACCGAATAATATAATAGGATGGCTTTTATAGGTCGATTCTTGTTCAAAGGTTGCTTTTTTGCGTTCAAAAAATCGGAGCCGAGGCTCTAACAAGCTGTATAGCTTATTATCGTATTTGATCAAATATGTTGAGATAGCAAAAGTAAGTAGGGCGACTAAGCTTAATGTTGCTACGACATCTTCAGATATATACCCAGACGCAAATGCCGCCGCCGCGAAAACTAGAGATAGTTCACTAATCTGGCTCATTGAGATTGATGCCTTAAAACTTGCTCGTTTGGTATATCCAAGAGCTCCCATCGCAGCCATAACACTGAAGGGCTTTATGAAAATAACAACTGCAGTCAGTAGGATAGCCATCGGTAAGATGGTTATGACCGTATCTGGCGTCATAGCTTGTCCAAGCGTAATAAAGAAAATAACAATGAAAAAGTCACGCAAGGGCTTTAATCTTGAAGCCATCTCGCTACTGAATGGGAAGCTCGCTAAGCTGACACCGGCAAATAAAGCACCTATTTCTATTGAAAAACCTGCTTGTTCAAATAGAGCGGCAAAGCCGAGCCCCCACCCAAGAGAGAATAATAGTAAAAGTTCTTTTGAGCTTTCTAGGGCACGGGTGATGCGGGGCACTACTAACTTAGAGCCTAAAATCAAAAACAGCGTAACCGCAATACCTTTAATGCCAAGAGTCATTAAATCTTCCATTGAGCTCTCGCCGGAGGATTTTAGCGCGAGTCCAATCTTGGCAGCAGTTGCAACAAAATCTTGAACTAACAATACGCCAACTGTAATCTGAGCATAAAGTCGTGTTGTTTCTTTTTTATCGTTAAGTAACTTAACGATAATAATAGTGCTGCTCATTGCGAGTGAGAGGCCAAGAATAGCCGATTCAAGCCGTCCAAAACCAATTGATAAAGCGACAATATATCCAGCTAACGTTACTAAGCCAATTTGTATGACAGCAGTCATCAGCACTGTTTTGCCAAGCCGTGAAAATACACGCATACTGAGATCCAGCCCAATAATAAACAGTAGTAATGCAACTCCCATACTGCTCAAGCCAGAAAAAGCAGTGTCAGTGTGAATAATATTTATGACTGCGGGGCCAGCAATGACGCCCGTTATAATGTGGCCAATAATTAGCGGCTGGCGCAATAGTCGCATTACAAGCGCCATTAACGCTCCCAAGGCTATGATAATACTTATCTCAGTAAAAACATTTGAATGCATAAATTATTTGTTTTTCTTTACGTTCATGGTTATTGTACAATGAAACAGGAAATTAAGAAATAGAAAGAAATATAATGAAAGAAATTTTTCGAAAAATTGCTGCGAAAATCTCGTATGCTACCGGAACCGCGAATGCTTTTCTGCTAGCAATAGCCGTTGTTATAGTTTGGGCTATATCAGGGCCGGCGTTTGGCTATTCAGATACTTGGCAACTCGTAATTAATACAGGCACAACAATCGTCACCTTTTTAATGGTGTTCTTAATTCAGAATACGCAAAACCGTGACTCTAAAGCCTTGCATCTAAAACTAGACGAACTTATTCGTTCAACCAAATCAGCACGCAATGCCTTTATTGATTTAGAGAACTTTTCTGATGAAGATCTAGAGCTGTTGGATAGAGAGTCACGAGAAATGCACGAAGAGCTGCAAGACAACGCAACGATTCGACGTCTGCGTAAAAAAATCGAAGAAGAAAAAACGCGACGAGTTAGTGTCAGAAGTGCCGGTGCCGCATTGAAGACAATATTAAGAACCGAAATTTCAGTGCCAGGATCATTTAGTGGCATCAAAAAAACAGAGAAGAAATAGAATAACTAATTTGCTTCTTGTTTTTTAATTGCTTCGTCAATTATTTTACTAAATGCATCAATTGATGGTTCAGGGCTCTCGATTACTTCGCCGTTAAGTACAAAAGTTGGCGTGCCTTTTATTTTTAAACTATTACCTGCAGCAATATCTGCATTAATCACGCTGTTCACACCGCTGCTTTGATAATCAGCCTTAAACTGATCTACATTAAGCCCAAGTTCCGTAGCATAATCTTCCATGATTTGTGCTGCATTGTTAGAGCGTGCCCACGCTTGCTGGCGCTCGTATAAAAGATCATGCATTTCCCAAAACTTATTTTGTTTACTAGCCGCTTCTGCCGCACGGTGCGCCGCCATGGCATTTGGGTGAATCTGCGTCAAAGGAAAATGTCTAAATTGAAAAGCAATATCATCACCGTATTTGTCTTTAATATCTTTTAGAATCGGAAAGTAAGCAGCACAAGATGGACATTGGAAGTCACCATACTCCACTAAGGTTACTTCTTTGTTGCTTGCTCCAAGAGTGTGATCGCTTGCTTGGGCGCCATTGCTGTCGCTGCCATTGCCTCCATTGCTGTCATTTTTATTTCCCTGGAACGCTACAAAGCCAATAAAACCAAGAACTAAGATAATTAAAACTACTAAAAATCGTTTACTCATACTTCTCCAAGACTCCTGCTTATTTGTATTATTATGATACCTGAGTTTGTACTGCTTTGAAAATTCCTTGCAACAGACGTAAGATATAGATATGCTCATGCCGCTACTTATCATGCTAAGCGCTGCCGTTCTGCTTTTTAGTATCGTGCTTTTAAAAACATATAGGCAAATTTCTTCAAAAGAGTTGAAGCGCAGGGCACGAGAAGGTGATACCTTAGCTAATGCTCTGTATCGTGTAGTAGCATACAACAAAAGTTTAGATATTTTTCTATGGTTTTTTGTTGGTCTTAGTGCGGCACTTTTGTTTACTCTTTTTGCCCGCGTAACCCCAATGTTTATAGCAACTTTTGGTATAGCGTCAATTATTTGGTTTGGCTTTGCATGGTTGCCAAATACGCATAATACCCACTTTGGAAAGCAGCTGGCAAAATTTACAGCTCGTCCATTACATATTGTTCTTGAGACGCTTTATCCATTATTAAATAAACTAGAGAAGATTATCTTTAACCACCGACCAGTCATGATTCATACTGGTTTATTCACAAAAGAAGATTTATTAGAGCTGTTGCGCCAGCAAAAAGGACAACTTGATAATCGAATCTCAAAAGAAGAACTGCTTATTGCCCGCAACGCTTTAACCTTTAGCGATCTATTAGTGCGTGACATATATATGCCAAAGCGGATCATGAAGATTATATCGGCTGACGATTCTGTCGGACCGCTACTTTTAGAGGAGCTACATAAAAGTGGTTATTCACGTTTTCCGGTTTACGAAGGTAAGAAAGATAACTTTGTAGGTATTTTGCACGTAAGAAGTGTCATAAAGAAAAGCGCTCGCGGACTCGTTAAAAATAATATGGAGTCAAAAATTTATTATATTCATGAAGAAAGCACGCTTAACGAAGCGCTACAAGCATTTTTAAAAACGCACCATCACATGTTTTTGGTGGTAAATAGTTTTGAAGAGGTTGTAGGCCTCGTTACTTTAGAAGATGTACTGGAGAAAATTATCGGTAAGCCTATTATTGATGAGTTTGATCAATATGATGACCTTCGTGCTGTTGCGGCAAAAGCTGCCGCAAAAGATCATGGCGACAACCATATTGGCCAAGGCGCCAACGTAAACAAAACTGAAAAAGAAACAAAAAAGTCATAAGAAGTATGCTCGAACTGTTAGCGGTGATAAAATAAAGAGCGAATAGAAATATTTCTTCAATACATCAGGAGACGGCGTGAGAATTTTAAACAATGATATTACAAAGCATATTGGCAAAGACATAACTGTTCAGGGTTGGCTTCACAAAAAGCGTCAACTAGGTGCCATCAACTTTATTAATGTTCGTGATCGAAGTGGCTTGGTTCAGGTGGTGGTAGAAGACAAGGCGCAAGTAGAAAAACTGCGTGGTCTGCAAATTGGTACGGTGCTAGAAATCACCGGCAAGGTGGTCAAAGAGGATCGGGCTCCCGGTGGGGCTGAGCTGCATGACCCTGTGGTTACCGTACTAGTTCCGGTTATCGACGAGCCGCCAATTGAGATCGACAAACCTTTGTCACACAAAAGCGAACACCTCGACACGCTGTTTGATAATCGTGTGATAGGTTTACGCAACTTACAAGAACAGGCTGTTTTTAAAATTCAATCGTCGCTGACACAATCGATTCGCGACTATTTTGACAAGAGTGGTTTTACGGAGATACGGACACCAAAATTGTTGGCTGAGCCGACTGAAGGCGGGGCAGAGGTCTTTAAAATGGATTATTTTGGTAAGACCGCAACACTTGCTCAAAGCCCCCAATTTTATAAGCAGATTATGGTTGGTGTTTTTGAGCGGGTATTTGAGATCGCGCCGGTTTACCGTGCAGAACCAAGTGCAACTACGCGGCATATGACTGAATACATCTCGGTTGATGGTGAAATGGGTTTTATAACTTTAGAAGAACTTGAAGATTTTTTGAGCGGATTACTAAACGCGGCCGTAGAAGACGTATGGCGCAAACATGAGCCAGAGCTGAAACGATGGAATGCAGCTAAACCGTTATTGCCTGAAAAAATCCCTGTGTTAACCATGGCAGAAATTCATGAAAAGTATTCAAAAGCCATGAAAGAAAACACCATAGGTGAAAAAGATTTGCGACCAGATGAGGAGCGCTGGATTTGTGAGTATGCCAAGAAAAACTTGGGCAGCGAGGCGGTTTTTGTAAGTGAATGGCCGGCGGCAGAGATGAAGTTTTATCATAAAACTAATGAAAAGAACCCAAAGCTTGCCGACCGGGTTGATTTGCTCTTTCGTGGAGTCGAAATCGTAACAGCTAGTATGCGTGAAAATCGCTACGAGGTGGTAGTAAAGCAGCTTAAAGAACTGGCCGGGGGTGATCCAACTGATGCGGGCTTTGTACCAATCTTGTCAGCTATGAAATTTGGTATGCCGCCACACGGCGGCTTTGGTATGGGCCTCGAACGGCTCACTCAAAAAATAATTGGCTTCAATAATGTCAAAGAAGCCAGCCTCTTCCCCCGGGATATAAATCGGCTTGCACCATAAGGAATTTGTACACTAATGCTAGCTTGTTGAATAAACACCTCACATAACGTGATGATAAATAAGGTATAATAGCCACAAGAGGTTTTAATGCCAGAAGACAATAAAACAACAAACAACATGGACGACAACTTGCTCGACGAGGCGGTGAAAAACTTGGGCGACTCGCCCGCCAAAATGATACCGGTTCGCGACAGGCCAAAAGGCTTTAAAGACAAACTTAAAGACCTGTGGCAGAACCCAAAAAAACGCAAAATAGTGCTAGCTAGCACTGCTATCTTAGTAGTTATCCTAGGAGTCATCCCACACTCTCGTTACTTTATCTTAAATAATGCAGGGGTACGAAGCTCAACAAGCCTTACGGTGCTAGATGAAAGCACCGGACAGCCGCTAAAAAACGTTACGATTAAAATGCGCGGTGTAGAATCAAAGACTGATGATAATGGCGTAGCCAAGCTTGAGCGCTTAAAGCTTGGCGCATCCCAGCTAGTTATTCAAAAACGTGCTTTTGCAGAGGTTTCAAAAAAAATAACGCTTGGTTGGGGCAGTAATCCACTTGGAGAAATAAAGCTAAAACCGGTCGGGGTTCAATACAGTTTTGATATTAAAGATTTTTTGTCAGACAGACCAATAGATAAGGCCGAGGCTTATAGCGGTGAATACAGCGCTTTCTCAAATCAGGAAGGTCGTGTGGTTTTAACAATAGAAGAACCTGGCGAACAATCAATAGAAGTTTCAATTAAAGCCGAGGGATATCGGGAAGAAAAAATTGATCAATTAACCGAGAATAAAGAGGTGCAGACGATTGCAATGGCACCTGAGCGCAAACATTTATTCGTGAGCAAACGGTCTGGCAAATACGATGTGTACAAAATTGATGTTGATGGCAAAAATGAAGAGCTTGTTTTAAGTGGTACGGGCAATGAGCGAGAAGACATGACGCTTGTATCTCACCCCGAACGTAACGTAGCGGCGCTTGTTTCTACCAGAGAAAATGTACGCAATAGTGACGGCTTTTTACTCAGCATTCTAACTTTAATCGATCTTACGAGCGACGAGGTCGTTACAATTCCACTTGATAAATCTGAGCGAGTGCAAATCATCGGCTGGTCAGGCGACCATCTTGTGTACGTTAAGATTGCTGCTGGCGCTAGCGCCTCAAAGCCAGATCGCCATCGCCTCGTTACCTATAACTATGATACTGACCAAACAAAAGAAATTGCCCAAAGTAATTACTTTAACGATGTTCAAATGTTTGGTGGTGACATTTACTATGCGCCATCTGCAGCTTACCAAGGCGCGGTTGGTTTTTATAGGGTGAGCGCAACAGGCGAACATCAAAAAACTGTTTTTGATCAAGAGGTTTGGAATATTTTCAGAACAGGTTATGACAAGCTTAGCTTTGCAGTACAAAATGATTGGTACGAGTACCTTATAAACGAGTCAAAAGTGTTGGCTGCCTCTGGGCCGCCCCCTGTTCAATTAACACGCGTTTACGCGGATGGCCCTAAAGAAAAGCAAAGTCTGTGGGTTGATCAGCGTGATGGCAAAGGGGCGTTAGTGGCCTATAATGCCGAAAGCAAAGAAGAGCGAGTAGTCAAAAGCCAAAGTGGCTTAACGTATCCGGTGCGTTGGGTTGGTGACTCTACGGTTGTATATCGAATTAATAGTCCGCAAGAAACAGCCGATTATGTTATAAACCTTGACGGCGGTGAGCCTAAGAAAATTGTCGATGTAACTAATGTAGGCAGCGTTGACCGCTGGTATTACTATTAGTAATGAGACACTCTTTCAGGGTTTCTCTTCGCGCCGGGCAAAAAGTGTGATTTTTGCTCGGGCTGCTCTTCCCGAATACTACTTGTAAATTCTTAACGTGTTAATAGTTAACATATCAAGTATTTAATTCTATGCTTATGCTTGCATAGTTGCAGTATAGAGGTACAGTAGTGTTATGCCAAAAAGATACTTAGAATTTGGACATGATCGAAAACATTCGCCGCGGGTGTATGGTAACCCAGTGCATAATGGTAAGGTTCCTTCTGGCATTTTTACCGTAGAAGGCATTAAAGTTAATGGCGAAGTCGTTACGTTTTTAGACGACAAGATACCTCACAAAGTGCATAAAGCATTACGAGGTGGTAGGCAAATCACTAGAAGCAGGTTGCCCTTTGACTGTTTGTGGTTCGCGGTGCTTATGGATGACGCAAGCTTGGCAGAGCGGCTGGCAACAGGAAATTATAAAGTTGTAGACGAAACGGGCGATCAGCCTGTCGATCCAGGTGATATAAACCAAGATTCTATAGTTAATATCGGTAGGGGCTTTCATGATCAAGAGTTTGGATTTGTCCATACCGCGGTGCCTGCGCATACAAATGAAGAAGCACTGTATATTCACAAACTTGGTGACACTGGCCCATTGTGTCTGTCGGGGCTCAGAGATGTTATAAATATTTTCTATGGCAGCGCAGCGTTTCCTATGATTTCATATGAACTTGAACAAATATAGATGAAAATTTACAATGCTAACATATGTGGCAGGAAGAAAATAATAGTTTGGTTAAAGAATTTAGTTTTGCTGATTTTGCCTCGGCATTAGCATTTGTGAACAAAGTTGGTGAACTCGCAGAATCACATAATCATCACCCTGATATATTTTTGGGTTGGGGCAAGGTAACCATAACGCTGACAACTCATGATGCAGGAGGGATAACCGAAAAAGACCGAGCTCTGGCAGTCGCTATTGATGCGCTAGAAGCGTAGCCGCTTTTGGCTGCATGCTACAGTAGTTGTATGACCGAAAGAGATACGGCTAGTTTTATTAAAGCAGTGAAGCAAACACCGCTCAGAGATTTGCCGTGGCGCCAGCCAGAAACTGACGGATCGTTTGATTCGTATAAAATATGGATATCAGAAATCATGCTGCAACAGACGCAGGTACCGCGGGTTATTCCTAAGTATCAACAGTTTCTATCAGCCTTTCCGGATGCAAAACTGCTTGCCCGGTCTCGCTTTAGTGACGTGTTGGCGGTATGGAGCGGTTTAGGATACAATCGCCGTGCAAAGTATGTGCTTGATGCTGCCAAATTAATTACTGAACGATATGGCGGTAAAATGCCCATTACAGTGCAAGAATTACAAACGTTGCCGGGTGTTGGGTATAACACAGCCGCAGCTATTCGAGTCTACACCCATAACCAGCCGGAGGTTTTTATTGAAACGAACATTAGAACCGTTTTTATTCACCATTTTTTTAATGAAGTATCGGATGTTGACGATAAACAATTGATTCCTTTGCTTGAACAGACACTTAATCACGCTAATCCGCGCGTCTGGTATTGGCAATTGATGGATTACGGAACACACCTTAAAGCGCAGCGCGGCAATCTTTCGCGACGCAGCAAGCACTATGTAAAACAATCGGCGTTTCAGGGATCACGCCGTCAGCTACGTGCGGCTATTTTACGCTCGTTACTTGAGGGCAAACAATCGTTAGCGCAATTGAAGACTCTCCATCAAGATGATCGCGTTGAAGTAGTGCTGGCGACACTGCAAAAAGAAGGTTTAATCTCTCGCCATAATAAGTATTTTTCGCTTGCGTAGTTGTGGTACAATAATGCTTAAGGTAGTTTTTGTTTATATATGAATAAAAAAGTAAAAGTACTGATTATCGCGCTGCTGCTCCCACTAAGTGTTATTGTTCCTATGCTGTTAGCGCAAACCATTCGACTAGACAGTCATCTCTATGCTCAGCAAAGTAATCTGCAGCAACGCGTCGAGGCTTATAAGAATAAATTGAATACACCGCCGCCTCAGGCTGAGCTAAATCGCTTGAAGTTGCGCTGTAGTGTTTCACAGACAGTTTTAAAAGGCCTGCAAACACGTGTATCTACCGTACAAGAGAACCGTACCAAAGCGTATAGCAAGGTGACGGAGCGCTTAACAAAGTTAAGTACGGCGCTAAAAGAAAAGCAGGTAGATAGTGCCAAGCTTGATGGGCAAATCAAAGAGCTAGAGGCTAAAATTAAGACCTTTGAAACTGATATTGCCAGCTATAAACAAGCGGTAGAAGACTCAGCCAATGTTGAGTGTAGTACCGATCCGCTAGCACTAAAAGCAGGCCTACAAGAAGCTCGTTCACAGCACTCAAAACTTATTTCAGAAGTAGCCGACATACGAGCCTACGTGAACAATGTCATCAAGCCAACCCTAGTGCAAATTAAACAAGATCTTAATGCCCAGACTAGCCAAGCGCAAACCACGACCGAAGGAGCAAATGATGCCACCCAATAAAGAAAATAACCCTGGATCACCCGTGATGGATATACAGCGCCCAAATCAACCCACGGTCATCAAACCATCCGGCTCGCTTAACCGACCAGCTACAATGGAGTACACTCGCCCAAGGCTTGATAGTACACAAATGCCTTCGCTTACGCCTGTACCGGCTCCTTCTGAGCCTGCACCGCAACCAATCGTCTCCAAGCCAAAGCGGTCAAAGAAGCCACTTGTCGTTCTATTGCTCGTACTATTGTTGGCTGCTGGCGGCGGAGGTGCGTATTACTACTTTATGATTCTGAATAAAGATGTAGCACCAGCTGTCACACAACAACCAGAGCCTGAAGCACCAAAAGAAGACGCAGACGCAGTCAGTGCCACGCCAGAAGGTGTCGATGAGGTTACGCGTCAAATCGATGAGAGTATGAACAGCGTGAATGACACAGAGGATTTTAAGCCTGATGATGTCAGTGATGACGCCCTGGGTCTCTAAACATTTACAAACGAAGCGGTAGGTGTACAATGAGCAATTATGCCTGCAGTGAACCAGATCGTAGAAAATCTTGGTGAAATAGAACCGGGTCAGTACCCCATTTTGGTGTCAGATTGTGACAGTACGCTGTTTCCTCATAATTCAGCAGAACTTTATACCGATGCAGCTGAACTAATCGACCGCTTAAAACCAGAAGTTATAACGTTGGTATCTGCCAATCCAAACAAGCAGCTTGCCGAAGCACGGGCCGAGGTTGTTGAGGGATATTCTTTTACTCCGCGACTTCCGAATTGGATTAAACTTGGCCTCTATAAAACTGCAACGGATAAAATTAAAGAACTAACAGATGCGGATCAAGCCCTGGTCTTGGGTGATCGATGGGCGATGGATGTTGTGGTAGCTCGCTTTGTGCTTTTTAACAGTGGCATCAATAATCATGGCGTACTTGTTAGGCGCCCCGAAACATCAAAAACGGTCCTAATTGATCATGTCGTTAGTCCAGTAGAGTTTGCCGCTGCCGCATTGTTAAAAAAGTCTGGATACGATCACATTATTCGTCCTCGCAAACAAGAAATTGCTGCTTAGGTTAGCCTTTATGAATTAAGGCTTGGGCTTGAGCTAGTTTAATATGGTTCTTCTCGAGGGCTTTTAACAGCTGTCGATAGAAAGCACCTTTAATGGCCCACTGGTCACCAGGCGTGGTTTTGCCTAAAACCTTTACGACTAAACCGTCACCACTCATCATTTCGATGCGTTCAAAATGAGGCGCTTCGATAATGTGCCGTTTGAAGTCTGGGTTTGATGCCAGCTCTTCACCGACATGGTTAATAACATGTTCTAACTTATCTATATCGACTGACTTATCAATTAATATCTCTTCATTTAGATTGGCAAAATTCATAGTCATGTTAGTGGTGACAGCTATGTTGCCGTTGGGGATATGATGAAGTTGCCCACTCAGGTCACGTAGTACCGTGGTACGAATGGTAATGCCTTCAACGGTTCCGGTTATACGAAAACCCCCAAGTTGAGTTGAAATTTCAATGACATCACCAACGCGGTATTGATTCTCAGTAATAACAAAAAAACCGCTCATAAAATCTTTTATAAGATTTTGAGCGCCAAAACCAAGGGCAACACCAATAATACCGGCGCTAGCGATGAGCGGTCCGGTATTAACGCCCAGCTCGTTAATAATCATTATGGCGGCAATGATAATAATAAAAATACGTAAGGTGGCGTTAACAAGACTGTCGAGTGTTCTAACACGCTTACGACGATCTGACTCAGTAGGAAAAAGATCAGGACGATGGGTAGCTCTGTGAACAATCTTATTTATAGTTTTTGCACCAAATCGATATAATACCTCAGCACCAATTATAATAATGATAATCTGTAGTAAATGGGCTGCGCTCCAATCTATTAACAGATGCCAAACTTCATTGATGCGATCTTCAAGGCTGTTTAATAATGATTCCCACATTGCGTATATAGGTATAATAACACGGTAGTATTATGAGTTCGCCAGTATATAAAATCCTTACCCAAGCCGCGCCTGGTCTTAAAACGGGCAAAATTGGTATTATCCCGACTGATACACTTTATGGTTTAGCTGCTTGCGCCGACAACGAGATGGCGGTTAAACGGCTCTATGCACTCAAAAAGCATGAGACAAAGCCTGGTACGCTTATCGCGGCTTCAGTTGAACAATTAGTAAACCTCGGTTTGAAAAAACGTTATCTTACAGCAGTTGAGCAGTATTGGTCGGGTGCTATTAGTGTTGTTATCCCAACCGGCCCAACTCTAGGCTATCTTCATCAAGGGAAATATTCCTTGGCGGTTAGGCTACCGGATGATTTGCGTTTACAAAAATTGCTTAGACAAACGGGTCCGTTGGTGACGTCCAGCGCTAATACGCCCGGAGAAAATCCAGCGACTACTATTGCGCAAGCGCAGTCATATTTTGGAGATTCTGTTGATTTTTATGTTGATGGTGGTAACAGGAATGGCCTGCCTTCAACACTAATTCGAATTGTAGATGACGCCGTTGAGGTCTTAAGAGAAGGAAGCGTAAAAATAAATGAAGCAACAGGGAGAATACAATGACTTTAAACGACTACCAACAAAAAGCGCTATTAACCGCAAAAGATCAAGGGAATGAGTTTTTTCATCGCGTGCTAGGCTTAGTTGGCGAAGCAGGAGAAATAGCAGAAAAAGTAAAGAAACTCGTACGTGACCACAACAGTGACCTAGCAAAGTTAGACAAAGATGATATTGCCAAAGAACTTGGTGACACTTTATGGTATATTGCAGCGCTTGCAGATTATTTAGGTTATAGTCTTGAAGAGATTGGCCAGCGTAATATAGATAAGATGTCAGATCGACAAAAACGCGGCCTAATCAACGGTACAGGTGATAACCGCTAGTGTGGATAACTAGTTGCATTTATGCTTCGCTTGTCATATTATTGCGACATATAAACATAAGCTAAAAGAAAAAATATGGCATATACAAAAAAGAAAACAACCAGAACAACTAAAAATCGTGTTGCTAAGCGGCCAGCTCGCTCAAGCAAGGGTAATCAAAATCTACTAGCCCGTTTGAGGGGCAATAAACGAGCAGTAGCTCTTATAGCAATACTGCTATTTGCAGTCGTGGGTTATGCAATTTATAACAGCGCTAAAGCAGAAGTCCGGCCCCTAGGGACAGAAGTCACTGGCGTAGGCAGCCTTGTGCCCTCAAAAAGCGATGAATTTAATGGTACAAGCTTAGATCTTAGCAAATGGCGGCCAAATTGGCTTGCTGGCAGCGACACTGCAGTTACGCCTCCTATTAACTCTGGTGAAGAAAGCTGTTATGACCCTAAGCAGGTAACCGTTAGTGGTGGTACCGTAAAGCTGAAAGCAGAAGTTAATAATGGTGTCTCGGGGTGTGTAGTAAGCAATAGGTCGACTGCTAAGTATAAATCGGGCATGATTCAGTCTGACGCTGATAACGATGATTACAAGTATGGTTATTACGAGGCCAGGGTTTACTTTCCGGGATCAAACGGCAGAGTTAGTAACTTTCCTGCTTTTTGGACAAATGGTCAGCCAACCTGGCCTGCGAATGGTGAAATAGACATTGTTGAGGGCTTAGGGGGTGTGGTGCGCGCTCACTATCATGGCCCTAGCGGTAGTGCCGGCTCGCCAGACAGAAACCCCTCATGGATGCCCGACCCAACTGGTTGGCATGTGTACGGCATGAAGCGAGAGAAGGGTCGCCTTACGTTTTACTACGACGGCCGCCAGATATGGACGCACTCAAGCGGCGTAGTAGACTCTCCTCACTTTGTAATCTTTAACAATGGCATATCAAGAGAGCATGGTGGTCCACAGGTAGTGCCTTCAACCATGGAAGTTGATTACTTCCGGTTCTGGGAGCTTGGTAGCGGAACCGGTACTCAACCCCCAACTTCAAATACCCCTCCGACCGTTTCTCTGGGTAGCCTTAATTCAACCTATACTGCTCCAGCATCTATAAACCTTACCGCAACTGCAAGTGACAGCGACGGTGTGACAAAAGTAGAGTTCTATAATGGTTCAACCAAGCTCGGTGAAGACACCACCTCACCGTACAGCTTTAACTGGACAAATGTTCCGGCTGGTAGCTATTCAGTAACCGCAAAAGCTATCGATAGCAAGGGCGCCTCAGCCTCAAGCAGCGCAAAATCAATAACGGTTCAACAGTCCGGTACGACAACGCCACCACCCACAAACGACTCTGGAATAACCTTTGAAAAACTTAATAGCAGCTATCCAGTTGGCTCAAACGTTACCCTGAAGGTATCGTCTAGCCGCAGGATCGACCGAGCATCGTTTTACAACAACGATCTGAACGGTTGGCTCGGTTCAGCGTATAGCTCACCTTACGAATGGACAATGAAGAATATTCAAGCAGGAACCTACAAGGTTTTTGTAAGAGTAACTGATGGCACTGGTACAACTACTACCGAAACACAAACCTTTACCGTTTCGCGAACCAGCACACCTACACCTACCAGCGATACTCAGGCGCCGTCAACACCAACCAACCTTTTGTCAAGCTTGAGGCTTGATTGGTCAAGAATGAAGTATGTGCTTGATCTTCGTTGGACGGCATCGACAGATAATGTTGGCGTTAAAAATTACGTAGTCTCACGTAACGGAACCCAAATTGGCACGCCAACCAACCCTGCTATCACTGACACTACCGAACTGACAGCCGGTACACCATACATCTACTACATATATGCGGTTGATGCTGCTGGTAACAAGTCAGAAACGATGTCTAACATAATTAAGACACAATGTACCTTTATATGGTGCCAGGTTTCTGAGCAAACTAAAAAATAAAGCTAACGTATAAGACAAAAAGGCTGTGATTGTTGCGTCACAGCCTTTTTGTGTAATGTAAATTATGTTCACGATGTCTGTAAAAAAGCATCGATTGCAGCCAGTGCTTCGTTGATGTGCGCATATTCTACCAGTTTTAAATGCGGGCTGCCTTCAATCATGGCTGACAATTTTTTGCCAATCTGAGGACGATACAAACACAGGACCGGTTTACCCCATTCCTCGGCCTTAGCGATTTCATAGCCGACGCCAAGGCTAGGGTTACTGACCTCTGCAATCATAACATCTGCTTCACGAACCCAATCGGTGTCAATCTTCCAGATTTCATGACTTGGTTTATTCATGCCTTGCTCGGTTAACTTTTGATCAGCAAATATTTCTGTTAACAGCTCACAACGAGTTTTAAGGTAATTAACTATCTCTGCATACAGCGCTGCATCACTACGGCCACCTCTAATGGAGCATGCAAAATAAACTTTTTTCATATCAGACATCAAACTCTAGTATGAGGGCT
>CAYRRR010000010.1:0-3157 GCA_964426755.1 uncultured Candidatus Saccharibacteria bacterium
GGATTCTTCTTTTGCTTCTTCTTTATTAGCTTCAGCACGTGCTGCTTGCTTCTTAGCAGCGGCTTCTTTAGCTGCCGCAACTTTTGCCTCTTCTTTGGGGTCAATCTTAACGATCAAATAACGAATAACTTCGTCGGTGATGTTAAGCGTTGACTCAATTTTTGCTAAGCTGGTTGACTCGAGCTCAATTATGTAAAAAACATATACAGCTGACTCAAGCTTATTGATTGGGTATGCAAGCTTTTTCTTGCCCCAGTTATCACTTTCGACAATCTTACCCTTATTGTCTTCAATGATTTTTTTAACGCGTTGTTCACCCTTATCAAGATCTACCTCTAGATCAGGGTGATACAGTACGGCTAGTTCGTACTTATTCACTAAGTCAAACTCCTTCCTTTGGTCTCGGCCCGTACGCCCTAGAGGCTACGAGCTGAATAAGTTAATAGTGAGTTAATTTTACTAAAATTACCCCTGTTTGTCAATATTCTTCACCACCTTTTGTATGACCAAAAGGAGTATAGGGATTTGAACCTTATCCTCTGCTTACTAGCAATATGCATGGATCAA
Organism: uncultured Candidatus Saccharibacteria bacterium; assembly: GCA_964426755.1. Classification (GTDB taxonomy): domain Bacteria; phylum Patescibacteriota; class Saccharimonadia; order Saccharimonadales; family JAGQNJ01; genus CAYRRR01. The sequence continues at coordinate 568 of CAYRRR010000010.1, forward strand.
AAAAGGTCGGTCAAAGCTTTTTACAGCTCCAGCCGACCTCTTTTACCCAGTTTTTGTTTCTATTTAATCGTAAGCAATTTTACAGCCAGACGCAAGTTTATTTGTTAGCTACGCAACCTCATCTTCGGCCACGGTGTTGTGACCTTCACCACCAAATACTTCATCCATTGAACTTACTAATACTTCACGTGGCCGTGAGCCATCCGCTTGGCCAATAATGCCCTGCTCTTCCATAGCTTCAATTAAACGAGCGGCTTTTGCATAACCAATACGCAGGCGTCGCTGCAATAAACTGGTGCTAGCTTTGCGGCCTTCAATTACCACCCGTACGGCATCTTTAAAGATTGGCTCATCGGTGTCGTCAATCTGAGCAACTACGCCGCCGCGACCATTTAGCTGAACTGGCTGGCTCACCACTTCGTCATCATATTGTGGCTCGCGTTGTGCACGAATAAAGTCAGTTACCTTATTGGTTTCTTCATCGGTTATTAATGCGCCTTGAACACGAACCGGTTTTGGCATATCAGCTGTCGAAAGCAACATATCACCCTGTCCCAACAGTTTTTCGGCCCCAATTTGATCAATAATGGTTCGAGAATCTACCTGACTGGCAACCGTAAAGGCAATACGAGCCGGTACGTTCGCTTTAATCAGACCGGTAATAACATCGACGCTTGGGCGCTGGGTTGCCAAAATAAGATGAATACCAACAGCGCGGGCTTTTTGCGCTATACGCACAATCAAGGCCTCAACATCACGGGCGGCCATCATCATAAGGTCAGCCAACTCATCAATTACCACTACGATGTACGGCATGCCTTCTTCTTGCTTTTTGTTGTTGTATTCTACAATATTACGTACACGTAGTTCGGCAAGAGCTTTATAGCGGCGCTCCATTTCAGCCACCGTCCATTTCAAGGCACTTATACAGCGCTCTGGCTCGGTTATAACAGGGGTTAAAAGATGAGGAATTTCATCGTACGGCTTTAATTCTACTTGCTTGGGGTCGACCAATATAAGCTTTAGATCACTAGGGCTATTACGGTATAGAAGACTGGTTAAAATAGTATTGATCATAACCGACTTACCAGAGCCTGTTTGGCCGGCAACTAATAAGTGTGGCATTTTATCAAGCGAAGCCGTAATTGCTTTTCCAGAAATATCTTTACCAATTGCAAAACCAAGCGGACTTTTAATTGACTTCCACTCTGGCGATTGCATTATGCTACTAATGCGTACGGTTGCCGATTTTACATTGGGCACTTCTATACCAACAGCGCGTTTACCCGGAATAGGTGCTTCAATCCTAATAGAGTGTGCCGCCAGATCGTATGCTAAGTTATCGGCATGACCGGTAATTTTGTTAAGCTTTACGCCCGTGGACGGCTTCAATGTGTACTGCGTTACACGCGGCCCAATGTTGGCGCCCTCCATATCTACATCAATATTAAAGTTAGACAGCGACTCTTTTATGGTACGCGCATTACCCTCAACATCACCGGCGTCAGCTTTATCTTGCTTTTGATTAAGCAAATCAAACCCCGGTAGCTTCCAGGTTGGGTCGCTGGCTACCGTTAGCGCCTCGTGATTTTCTTCTGCCGTTAGTTTTTGAGCGCTGTTTTTAATACCCACCGGTCTCCCTTTTGAGTGCTCTACGGGTACATTTTCATTTAATTGAAAGCCGGCACTAGCCTTTAGCTTACTAAGCTCACCCTCATCGGCTTCATCTCGCTTAAACAAATCACCTAGTCGCAAGAGTATTTCAGGTGAAATATTAAACGCAAAGAAGAAAGCCAATAGCATAAAGATAAAGAGCATGATACTAGCTGGCATTTTTGATAACGCGCTTAGCGTAATGCCACCCAATAACTCGCCAACTGCACCGCCGCGACCGCCAGTAAACTCGCCCATAAGCCCCTCGATAACAAAGGCTACATGCAACCAACTAGCCAACGCCAGCAAAAAGGCGCTCATACTGACAAACTTACCTAAAGGAATCTGATGATCTTCTTCAGTAAATTTTAAAAAACCAAAAAAAGCTAATGCCAGCGGTGTTGCGTACGCGCCCCAACCCAGTGCCCAATAGGCTGCGTTAAACATGCCTAACGGCAATGGGCCACCGGCGCCAAAGCCACCCAAAAGTAAAAAGATGGCTAACAGAATAAGGATAATTCCGCCTGCCATGCCCCAAAATGGCGATTTTTCTACCGCTTCAACTTTCTTTTTTCTTGTTTGTTTTCGCTTTTTTGCCATCGCTTGATTATTATAACATCCGTATTAGCTATTATCATCTTCTTGAAGCTCTCGCTGCGCGTCCATTGACGCATCAGTCGTCGCTTCTAAAGCTTCGGGCAATGCCGGGTCACCGGTACGACTCATGTCTTCCTGAATGGCCGCAATGTCTTCTGTCATACCCTCAATTTCATGTTCTAAATCCGCTTGCTTGGCCTTCTGCCGGCGAACCGAATCATCTGATGCACCAATTGCTTCAGACCAATTGCTCTTTACATCTTTAGGTTCAGGAGATTGTGGAGTTTCGCCCATACTTATATTATAGCAAATTTAACAACGTTTGTCAATTCTAGTCAAA
>CAYRRR010000010.1:3257-21753 GCA_964426755.1 uncultured Candidatus Saccharibacteria bacterium
GGCATTCGCAAAATTGTCAAACGCTTCTTGTGAACCTATCTCGGGTTCAGCCACGCCTGGTTGTGGTTCAGCCGCAAGGGTATCGAGATCACGATCTGTTTGATGTGAGGTTGGATAATGCTCAGCATAGGGGCTGACCCGCTCTTGTGCCGCACTAAACCGAAGCTGGTCTTCTGTCTTTGATTGCCTTTCAAATGATTTTTGAAAATCCTGCTGCCCTACAAAGCGCTTAAATTCAGCCGGACTACCCATAGTTTCGCCATCTTGCTGCTCTACCTGTACGGTATTGGCTATTGCAACTTCAGCTGCGCTAGACGCCTGCTGAGGCAATTGTGGTCGCGCTTCTGGCGCTTCAAGTAATTTTGTCATTTTTGTTTCCTTTTTTAGTTTTTGTTTGTCAGTCTATAACTACATAGTATCACACTTATGCTTATTAGTCAATATGCTTGTTTAATCACCCTTTTTAGTACTGCTAAGAAGTTTGGCCCGCAACTCGGCAAAGCGCTGTTGTTGCTCTTCAGCAATTTGGTCTGGTGTTTTGGTTTCAACTGTAACTTTTTTGCCGTTACGTGCATTGTCACCATTCTTGACGCCAATTACATTAACAACCGGGATGACAATTGGCGAGCGCTGCGTTTGTTCGTATAGAAAATGGGTGATGTGATCTTTGAGCTCTTGCTTGAATCGGTCAAGGTCAACCCGCTTAAAGCGCTGCTGCACCGCGCGGCGCAATTCTTGGCGCAGACCATTCATAATTTCTTCTGAGTCGCGAATATAAATAAAGCCGCGCGTTAATATGTCTGGACTAGTAAGCAGTGAGCCGGATTTACGGTCAATTGTAAGCACGACCGCGACCATTCCCTCGCCTGCCAAAACAATGCGGTCTTTGACGACTACGTTACTGACAATGGCGCCCGTTTGGTCGACCAATAAACTGCCGTGAGGTACCTCACCGGCAAACTCTAACTTCTCTGCTGACAGCATATAGCTGCCTCCGTTATTGGCGAGCAAAACGTTTTCACGCTTCCAACCTTCTTCTATGGCAATCTCTGCATGATATTTGCGCCGCAACATACCCGCATGCACCGGCACCACAAACTTTGGCCGTACTAAATGCAACATTTCACGCATTTCGTCGCGGCGGGCGTGTCCAGAAACGTGCAACGGCCCACAACCGTCAATCTCATGGGTTGGATGCCGGAATAAATGCACACCTAATTTTGCTAGATTATTGCCGATGGCATCGTAGCGGATTTCATTGCCAGGTATCGGCGAAGAACTTACCACAACGGTATCGCCTGGCTTGAGCTTAATGTACTGGTGATTACCCTCAGACATGCGCTGCAAGGCCGCATTTGGCTCGCCCTGGCCACCGGTACACATAACCAAAAGCTGCTCGTCAGGAATATTAGCGGCATCTTTTAGCGCCATGATTGTACCTTTTGGTACTTTTAGTAGACCTTGACGCACTGCAATTTCAGCATAGGCCATCATACTACGGCCATCTAACGCAACTTTTCTACCAGACTCTACCGCAGCATTAATGATCATCTGGATGCGGTTCATATTGCTTGAGAACACTGCGCAAAAAATTCGGCCTTGAGCTGCTTTGATAACATCATGAAAGCTTTGCTGAAGCGTTGCCTCGGTCGGCGTACGGCCTTCTGAATCGGAGTAGCTGCTCTCTGTAAGTAGTAACAGAACACCTTCATCACCAAGCTGCTTAAGGCGATTGGTGTCACTGGGCTTATGGTCAAGCGGCTCGGGGTCTAATCGAAAGTCGCCGGTGGCAATAATTCTGCCAACAGGAGTGTCAATACAAACCGTAGAAGCCTCAGGAATGGAATGCGTAATACGGATTAACTCAACCATAAAGGCACCTACCTTTAGCTTTTCATGGTTGTCCATATTCATTATTACGGTTTTTGGGGTAAAGTGCTCTTCGCCAGCAGGTACGTCTTCAAACGTTTTCTCAACAATGCCCATGCTAAAACTAGAACCATAAATTGGTGCCGGAAACTTGGGCACAATATGCTTCAGGCCGCCGATGTGATCAAGGTGCCCATGAGTAATGACATACCCTTTAATTTTGTGCCGAATACTCTCTAAGTACGTAGGGTCAACAATTTCGTAATTGATACCCGGCAAGTCAACGCCAAGGTTGTTGCCACAGTCTAGAATGATGGCGTCATTTTGATACTCGATAACGGCGGTATTTTTCTCGCCCACATCTTCTAGGCCGCCCAAGAAAGTGATTTTAACCTTATTAAAATCATCAACTATTGTGTTAGCTCGGCGTGGCTTGTCGCCTTTTTGGGCTGCAGCTGCATATTGATTGAGCATTTTCTGCGCGTCTTCAAGGCTTCGTTTCTGCGCTCTAATAGCTTGACTGCGCGATACGCTGCGACCATTGCCGCTGCCCGGCTTTTTAGGTGTCGGTTTTGATTTTTGTTGATTACCACGTCTCGCTGGTTTATCTTGTTTGTCGTTCATTAAATAATTTCTCCTTATCTAAATCATGGTTAATAGTTTTGGAATCTTGGCAAAGTCCTGCAGGAGTGTCTCGCGCATGCCACCGTTATAGAGTGCGGCTGCCGGATGATATAACGGCAAAAAAACGTTTCCTTTGTATCGCTTCGGTTCTCCGTGAACTTTGCTAATTTGCAAATCTGGTAAGAAGCAATTCATGCTATGCCTTCCAAGCGGAATAACTAACTTGGGCTGAATTACCTCTATCTGGGCTTGCAAATATGGCAGAAAAGTTGCTTTCTCTTCTGGTAAGGGGTCTCGGTTATTTGGTGGTCGATATTTCACTATATTAGTTATATATACATCGTCACGCTGTAAACCGACTGATTCTAGCATCTCGTTCAAAAACCTTCCGGCTGCGCCAACAAAAGGCTTGCCCTGTAAGTCCTCATTCTTGCCAGGGGCCTCACCAATAAACAACAGCTCTGCATCCGGACTTCCCTCGCCAAACACGAGCTGCGTTGCTGATTGAGCAAGCTCGGGGCAAATTTTATCGTCTAGAATAGACTGCTTGATTTTATTTAGCTTGTCTTGCTTGCTTTCTGCCATAACTTTTTAAGGAACATGTGCTTGGCTATCACTAGGTGATATAAGCCCCAAATTAAACAAACGATAACGCCGCCCCATTGCAGTAAACTTCCTGTGTCGGTAGCAAGTAAAAATAAGTTAAATCCAATTATCCAAATGATTGTCGCTAACACAAGATGGCCAAGCGCAGTATTGTAAAAACGGAAGGCACGCTGTTCTTTAGTTAACTTTTTTCGCTTAGCCATTGTTTGTTACCCCTTACTTTTTCTTTTCTCTTTGAGCCGCTTTCATACTTAATTGTAGTCGACCTCGGTCATCAATTGCTACTAATTTTACGTCTACGCGATCACCCTCACTAACAACATCACTTGGTTTGTTAACGCGCTCTTCTTTCATCTCGCTTACATGAACAAGACCTTCATGGCCCGGCATAATTTCAACAAACGCGCCAAACTCTAGTACGCTCACAACACGGCAGTTCTCATATATTTTGCCAACTTCTGGTTCTGCCGTTAAGTTTTTAACCCATTGAATAGCCGCATCAATCGATGTCTTGTCTGGGCTGGCAATCATTACCGTGCCGTCATCTTTAATATCAATCTCGGCGCCGGTTTCGGCAATAATCTTATTAATTGTCTCGCCACCTTTGCCAATGACATCACGAATTTTGTCAGGATTTATTTTAACTGCTTCAACCCGCGGCGCGTATTTGCTCATGGTATTCGGCTGATCAATGGTTTCTAGCATGTGTGCCAAAATATGCGCCCGGCCCTCTTTAGCCTGTTCAAGCGCCTTCGCAAGCACTGCAACCGGCAGACCATGAACTTTCATATCCATCTGCAAGGCCGTGATACCTTTTGAGGTACCGGTAACCTTAAAGTCCATATCACCAGCAAAATCTTCGGCGTCGGCAATATCTGATAAAATAACCGGCTTATCGCCATCCATTATTAGCCCCATGGCAATACCACTTACTGGTCGCTTCAATGGAACACCTGCATCAAGTAACGCTAAGCAGCTCGAGCAGGTCGCCGCCATACTGGTGGAACCATTTTGACTCATTATCTCGGTAACGCTGCGAACAGCATACGGAAACTCAGCTTCACTCGGCAAGACGGCTTGAAGAGCTCGCTCCGCCAACGCGCTGTGGCCAATTTCACGGCGTCCAGGGCTGCCTAATCGGCGCACTTCGCCGACAGTGTAACCAGGCGCATTATAATGGTGCATGAAACGCTTTTCTTCGTCTTTCTCCATGGTATCAACCATCTGGGCATAGCTCAGTGGCGCCAGCGTTACAATGTTCATCGCTTGCGTGACCCCGCGCGTAAACAGGCTTGATCCGTGAGCGCGCGGCAGAATACCTACTTCGCTAGAGAGTTGTCGGATTTCAGTTAATTTACGGCCATCCGGTCGAATACCCTCTTCTATAATCCCTCTGCGCACATCTTTATGGGCTGCGAGCACAAACGCATCATCGTACTCTTGCCGAAGTTCTTTAAACGCATCTTCGCCAAGCTCTTCTTTAAAGTGATTTTGCATTTGAGCTCGTAAGTTGTTAACTAAATCGTTGCGCTCAGGGTACGGAGCTCGCAAACCTACCCCTAATTTACCTTCAAGCCATGTTTCAACCCGTTGTTGAATATCTTTATCGGGCAAGCTCAACTCGTACTCTTGGGGCGTTACGCCCACTTTTTTTACTAACTCTTCTTGGATCTCAATTGCTGGCTTAATAGCTGTTTGCGCAAACTCAAGTGCTTTTATCAGCTCATCTTCGGTTACTTCATTCGCCCCGGCTTCTACCATCATAACGGCATCTTTAGTGCCCGCTACAACCAAGTCGAGTTTGCCATTAGTAAGTTCTTGGCTGCTCATGAAGGCTTGCGGCTTGCCATCTTTAATGCCTACGCGAACGCCTGCTATTGGACCCTCAAAGGGGGCACCAGTTAACTTAAACGCTGCGCTCATGGCCACCATGGCAATCATATCCGGGCGGAATGCCGGATCCATACTTAATACGGTTGCTACCCCCTGCACTTCATGCCGGTAGCCTTTTGGCCAAAGGGGTCGAATTGGCCGGTCAATCAAGCGGCCAATTAAAATTGCATCTTCACTAGGACGGCCCTCACGCTTAATAAAGCGTGAACCGCTAATTTTTCCGGCCGCATACATTTTTTCTTCGTAGTCAATGCTAAGCGGAAAGTAATCAAAGCCTTCAAGCGGCTTACTGCCAACCATAGCCGTTGCCAATACCACGGTGTCGCCATAACGAGCTATAACAGATGCAGTTGAGCGAAATCCTACACGCCCCACCTCAAGCTCTAAAGTTTGACCACAAAATTCAGTCGAAACTTTTGTTATTTTTTTACCGAGTGGATTAATGGTTTGTCCCAAAATATACTCACTTTCTATCTGTAGTCTGGTTTTGATGCATCGTGCAAATATACGCGCCTCTTGTGCTTATGGCATATATCTGTTGCGATACCTCAAAATGACCAGCCAAATGAATTATCTTTTAATGTGCACAAGCTTTGACGCCTGTCATGGGCGCCATAGAGTTTATGCAAATTAGCGGCGAAGCCCAAGCTTTTTAATAAGACTTAGGTATTCATTGCTGTCTTTTTTTGCAATATACGCAAGGTGTCGTTTACGCTGGCCAACCATTTGTAGTAAACCGCGACGCGCCATATGATCTTTTTTATTGGTCTTTAAATGCTCGGTAATCTCTTCGATTCGTTTTGTCAAAATACCAACTTGCACCGCACTACTACCGGTGTCATTCTTGCTTTTCTGTAGGTCAGTAATAACTGCCTTTTTCTTCTCACTTGTTATCATTCGTATTGGGATTATATCAGTTTAAAGCCCATTTGGCAACAAGTTTTTAACCATTTAACAGAGATAGATTATAGCGACTCTAGGTCGTTTATCTTTTTTGCGTCTGAAACAGTAAAACCACCTATCGATATACGATATAAATCTGACATATACGCCCCCGTTTCAAGCGCTGCACCTATGTCAACGGCAAGCGATCGAATATAAGTACCGCTTGATACCTTTGTCGTAAAACGAACATGCGGATACTTATAGCTGATGTGATCTATCGAATAGATTGTGACGGTGCGTGGCTCAATTTCTACCTCTTTGCCCGCTCGTGCCAGCTTATAGGCGCGCTTACCGTCAACTTTGATGGCAGAAAAAGCTGGTGGAACTTGTTGAATGACACCAATAAACGACTGTAGTACCTTATTTACCTCGCCAAGACTAGGTTGCTTGTCTGAAACAGGCGATTTTTCACCCTCGCTATCTGCTGTGGTGCTCGTTTCACCCAACCGCAAGGTAACTTCATAGGTTTTATCGAGCTTCATAAACTCAGCTTGGCGTTTTGTTGCTTTGCCAATAAGAACAATGAGCAGTCCGGTAGCTAACGGATCCAGCGTGCCGGCATGCCCCACTCGGATCTTTCGCGCCGCCTGATCTTCTCGTACTGCACCCAAGGGCGAACTTCTGAGTTTTTGTAGCTGCGATAAGTTACCCTGGCGAATCAGTGAACGTATTTTAGCCACGACGTCATGACTCGTCCAGCCTTTTGGCTTATCTACTAACAGTACACTGCTTAACATTTCTGGCTCTCGTTTTTCAAAGGGAAAAGAGCAGCCCGACAAAATGTCGCATCATTTTGCCGGAGCGACGAGAAAAACCGTAGGTTTGTCTCAGTTATGTAACTCGTCCAACCTTTTGGCTTATCAATTAAGAGTATTCCATTCATGGAATTAGTGTAACACTGCCTTACATTGCAGGTGGCAAAGGGGGAGGAACAGGTGGTGGCGGTGTTGGTGAACCGCTTGCGCCAGTCTGTTCTGGCGGCAATCCTTTATCTGGCGGGACAAGATTTGGCGGTAAATTAAGATTACTTGATGTGGATGGCGTTGGCATTGGAGGTGTGTTTGCTACGGGCGGAAGTGGTATATTTGCCGGATTTCCAGCTTGTCCGTCCAGGGGTGCTGGCGGATTGAGCTCTTCACCCAATGGCTTGGCATTTAGCGACTGTACGGGCTCGGGAGGCGTATTCAGATTATTAAGCGCCGCTTGCTCTACCGCTTGCCTCGCTTCGTCTAGGCTTTGGGCGGCTTCTGAAGGATGGGTTTCGGGCTTAGGTGCGCTTTCTATCGCTTTTGATTGACTCAACATGTCATCAAGCTTTGGCGCCGAACCATTGGCATGAGGACTGTCTAATTCTTTCTCTAGTGTGCTCAATGTTTTATTTGGTGACGAGAAGGCTTGGCTTTTCTGATTAGTTTGTTCTACAAGAGGTGGCCGCTCGTCAGATAGAGGTGCCAATGACTTTCCGTGCGTTAAAACTCGTGCGTTATTCTTAATACTGGTTATGTCGGCTTGTGGGTCAGGAGCAGCAGTATGTGTTTTCTCAGACACTTCATTATCAATAGTTGGTAAGTCACGAGAAGTGCTTGGCTTCTCTGTATTATTGGCTTGCGGTTTGGGCGACTCATTTTGTAAATCCGTATTTATATTACCGTCACTATCTATCTGGATGGTTGCACTATCATCTGCCTCTACAGGTTGAGGGAGTTCGGTTTGTTTATGTAAACCGGGGTCATCATGCTCGATGGCTAACGTGCCCTCATTGGCTCCTTCTTTAGCTCCTTCACCCCCACCACTAGACAACGTGGGCTCCTGTAGCTTACTGACAACAAGCTGTTGATTGGCGCCGGCCGCCATCAATCTAGCACTCACGCTCATGGTTTGAGAGGTTGTCTTTGTATTACTAAAGCGTTCAGTTTCAGAAACAATTCCTGTCAAAAATGCTGTTGCCATTTGAGCATCAAGAGCGTTGGCCTTCAAGCTATCAACTAATCCAAATACCATCTCGCTCAAACTACTGGCTTTTTCATCATTCCAGTTAAGCGCACCAAGATCTGCAAGCTTGCTATTGTTGATTGAAATTACGGTTGCGTCATGCAAAATTCTGCCGTGTGCCATAATCGCTTGGTCAAGCTCTTCGCGGGCATGTACGCCAAGCGCTACCACCACATCAACATTAAAATCACCTTGGCTAAACTCAAGATCGTCTTGGCTAAGGCTCGTTCGGAACGGTGTAATAAAAATCTTAACGACCTTATCTTCGACCTTATAGCGCAGTTTATCTGCCTTGCTTTTATCAAGCGCAATAATAAAATCACGTAAGCTGTTTGTGTTTTTTTCAAGTGTATCTTCTGGTTTTAAGAACTCTATCACTGAGGGTACTTCGCCGCTAAATACAGCAGTGGCATGCTTGCCTTGCTTATTTAAAAATAAGGTTAAGCCAATACAAGCAGTCAGTTGATCAATCGTCGGGTTGCTTTTTACAGTAACCAAAACGTTATTGGTCTGCTTTAAGCGGTCAATAATACTTTGTTTTATATTTGGATCCATTTTTTTGTATTTAATTACACTCTATTGCCAGACTACCATAACCGGGTTACCTTGTCTAGATTATTGCTATAACGCTAAGACGCTTTACAAAACAGGGGTAATGCGCTATAGTTACCCTGATAAACAATATTAATTCTAAACAAGGATACTTAATGCCCATTATCAAATCTGCTAAAAAACGCGTCAGAGTTGCTACCAAAGCAACCATTCGCAACCGTAAAACTAAGCGAAGCTACCGCGCTGCTACCAAGGCTTTTTTGGCTAGTCTTCTAAATGACAAAAAGAAGGCACCTGCCCTTCAACAAGAAGCACAAAGCGCCATTGATACCGCAGTTAAAAAAGGTGTATTACATAAAAATACGGCTGCTCGCAAAAAAGCTAAACTCGCTCAGGCTAGTAAAGCCGCTGGCCTAAAGCCAACTACTACCACTACTAAGAAAGCCCCTGCCAAGCCGGCTGCCAAAAAAGCGGCACCAAAGGCTCCAGCAAAAAAGTCTGCCACCAAGAAACCCACCGCTAAAAAGTAAAGTTTTAATCTTGTAGTACTTCTATAGCCATTTGCATACTAGGAACATACTTATCAGGATTATTTTTCAGGTCTCGAATTAAAGATTTGGGATCTATCCACCGCACCTGCGCCACCTCTTCAGCTTGCAGCTTAAAGTCGGCTGGCTTTTTATTACTGACTCCGATATACCATTGGCAAAAAGCTTGTCTTGGTTCATAAAACCGCAATTTCTTACTTTTCTTAAACTTTACACCTGAAAGTCCAATTTCTTCTTCAGCTTCTTTGTATATATTCGAGTCATAATCTTCACCCTCCTCAATCGTCCCGGCGGCTGAAGGACCCCATTTACCCGGATCCTTATCTTTCGATAATACCCTTTGTGCAATTAAAACTTCTCCTTGGGAGTTTTTAAGCCACAGGGCAGCTATGCGATAAATATCTTTTTTCCAATCAATGTCGTGACGCAACTTGTAGCCAATTACATTATCATCTTCATCAACTATTTGATAGAGCTTATTCATGTCTTTATTGTATAAATATTATGCCGTCAGGCCTAACAGATAGGTCTGAACTGCTTCGTCTGCGTCTACTGACGTTGTCTTTAAGGTTTTATCAAGTATAGCCGCATCTTTGAGTAGCCGTTTAAGGGTTGTAAGTGTCATGCGTTTAGCAATTGCCGAACTTTTTCTGACAACAAATGGATTAATTTTAGCCTCTTTTGCAATCTCATCAACAGATCTGTTCCCAGCCGCTTTTATAATTGCCAGGATATGGAGCTGCCAAGCTATCATCCCTACAATAGCGTGAGGTTCAACTTTTTGCGCACGTTGTTCTTGGTAAATCTGCATAGTCTTTTTTAAATTTCCACCAAACCCAGCGTCAAGAAGCTGAAAAACGGTCGTTTGAGGCAGCGGCTCTGTTAGGGCATCGATAGAGGCTTTGGTGATTTCAGGATTATATAAAACTAGTTTCTGAACTTCATTACCAAGCAACAACTGGCTGGCACCCACTCGATCGATCAAATAGCGTGCATCGTTTAGCGATATTGAACCTCCAAGGTTTTTAGCCTGTCTTTGCAACCACGCAGGCAAGCTCTGGGGTGGAGTAGCCTCAAATAAGGTAAAGCCTGGGTGTTTTTGTAAATTTTTATAATACTGCGCCCGTTTATCCAATTTTGGGATAATCGCAATTACTTCGATAGTATCCACAACGCTTGCGTCTATTAATTGATTTAGTAATTCTTTGTCTGTCAAATTAGATATGACAATCATCTTGGCCGAAGAAAAGAATGATAGACTTTGTGTAGACTCTAAAATGTGTGCCGGCTCTGCTTCTTCTGCGTCAATACGTTCGAGCGCCAGATCGCCATGCTTCTTCACAAAAACGTTAATTTCACGCTGTAAAGCCTGTTTCATTTCATAGTCGTTATCACCGGCAAAAAATTTAATCATTATTTCCCTTTGGTAGTCGCTGTTCATAAGGACAAATGTGCGTTCCGCGGCCTGCTACCCTAATTTTTTCAATAATGTGACCGCACCTATAACATGGTTGATCTTGGCGACGAAATACTAAGGCAAAACTCAAATAGCTACCCTTTTTGCCCTCTGCATCAACATAGTTTTTATCGCTTGAACCGCCCCTATCGATACTTAATTGTAGTACGTTTCGTAATTCTTTTAAAAGTACCTTTAACTTATTGTCGCTTACAAATTTTACACGAGTAGCGGGGTGGATTTTGGTCGCAAACAGGGATTCATCAGCATAGATATTACCCACGCCAGCAATAACCGTCTGGTCAAGCAAGGCAGCTTTAATTGAAGTGTTTGCCCTACGCCTAATGCGAGCAATAAATTCTTGAGCTGTAAAATCTTTACTAAGAGGCTCTGGACCTACTTTTTTAAAGAAATCAATGTTTGGCACTTCTGCAGTTGGCAAGAGTCGCATCCAGCCGAACTTTCGTGAATCGTTAAAATAAAGATACGACCCATCTTTAAAGGCTAGTGTAACGCGCGTTGATTTGTCAGGAAGATCACCTACCAATGAATCGCTAGGATGCCCAGCGCCAAAGCTTTCTTCACCTCGGAACACCAACTGTCCCGTCATCTTTAAATGCACGATTAAGCTGTATTTTGTGTTCAATTCAATTAAAAGCACCTTAGCTCGCCGCTTTACATCTACAATTGTCGCTCCAATTAAAAATTCATCTACATCTGCCGGCGCATTAGGAAAGCTCTTGTCCCAATCAAATTCAACCCGTTTTATTGTTTTACCTGGCAACAAGCGTTGCAGCCCAATCTTAATTGTCTCTACCTCTGGTAATTCTGGCATAGTTATATTGTAACAATGCCACCACTTAAAAGTTTGAGCAAATAATTATTACTACGTTTTACTGGTTTATACTAAAGGTAATGAGTAATTCACTAGGCGACATTCTAAAAAAGCGCGGTCAAGCCAGCAGCGAACCAGAAGAATTTATTATCATCCGAAAATTTGTACAAGATAAATACTCCGTAACCCCAAAACTATCTATCAGTAAATCCGGACTTAGTATTGGCGTCCCCAACGCCGCAATAGCCGGCAATTTACGTTTTGATATTTATGACATTCAACAATTAACCGGCAGCTCGGTGCGGCTCATCATCCGCATCAGCCGGTGATTCTATAAGCTCAGGGAATACGTGCTCTTCTTCAGCGATAGACATGCCAATCACCACCATTCCAAAGATTTTTTCAGGCCCTCTTACTTCAATAGCATGTAAATCTCTACCGTTTGGATTATGGACGTCTATTGATGAAATATTGTGTGTTTGATTTTCGGCCGACATACTTATATTGTGTCACATGTGTTTCTTACTTCAAGATTATTTTTAAATCTTTTTTAAACGACGTGAAATCTTTGTAGTGCACCGCTTGCATACCCGCCTCATTCGCTGCATCGCAATAACGCTTTAGGTCATCAACCATAACACATTCTTCTGGCTTGCACCCTAAACGATGAGCCGCTAAAGCAAAAATTGCCCGATCCGGCTTAACCAGGTTAACTTCTGATGAAATCACAGCATCATCAAACAGCGCCAGTTGGTCACTAGTAAATAGCTCGTCCAGCCAATTCTCTGCCGCGTTTGATAATAATCCGATTTTATATGATGTTTTTAGCTCTTGAATGTATCTTAATAGTTCTAGATTAGGAGGAGTATTGTCTAAAAAATCTTGTGCTTCTGTAAAAGAAATTTTTGCTAATTTTGCAATTTCTTTAACGAAACCTTGATACGATAAATAGCCAATATTTGTCTTGCGATCCAGCTCTCTGACTCTCGCTATTAAGTCAGGATTGCCCTTCAGATAGGTATCACTAAAAGCTTCTAGCGTTCCCTGCACCAAAACTCCAAAACAATCAAAAATAATCGCCTTGATCATGTACCTATTGTAGTGGCAGACTGTTCCTTAGGCTAGAGTCTAACTTCTTTAGTTAACTCACGATAATTGGGAATCTGAGCCTGAAACAACCGTCGCACATTTGAACCTCGGCCAGCAAATGTACCACCACTTTTGCTGCATGAGGTGTTCCAGAGTGATTGCTTTGTTTCGGTGCCATCAATAATATCGTAACGGTAACGCTGTCCTAGCGGGCATACGCCAAGTGGGTCTATACCGCGGGGTGCGGCACGTGACAACGTATAACCTTCGTTTTGTAGGGCTGCTAAGAAAGAATTATATGCGTCGCGATCATTAAGGTATGATTCTTGACGCAAAACTGAACCTTGATAACCATCAAATATCTGAATAGACCGATAGTCTTTACCGACAAAAATTTGAATTACCCGATGGTCTTCGCGAGCATTAATTTTGCCGTCCATCGTTAGGCGCACTTCTGCAGACGTGTCGGTATAATCTACTAAGCGTGACACATCACTTGGCGCGCTCTCTTCACGCGGATTGTTACCTAAACTGGCAATCAACCAAATAAACCCGATAATTACGAGCAAAATAGCTATTCCAATCAGTATAAACCGCCTCATAGTCTGCTAATTATAGCACAATAGGCATATATTTGCAACTTACTGCCGAATACGCTTATAGGTCACCCCAGGTTTTACCGATAGCGGTATCGACGGTTAGCTTGACGGGTAATTTATAGATGTTTTCCATGGTGTCTTTTAGAAGTTTGGCAACTGCTTTTGCTTTGCCCTCGGGGCATTCCACTAAAATTGAGTCATGAATTTGCAACAATTGCCTGCAATCATCTTCTAGCTTTTTATCCACTGCAACCATCGCCATTTTCATAAGATCTGCCTCGGTACCTTGAATTGGCATATTCATAGCCGCACGCTCAGCCGCAGCACGTACCATAAAATTACTTGATTTAATGTCAGGCATGGGACGACGCCGGCCAAACAGTGTTTCTACATATCCCTTTTCTCGTGCTTGTTCTTTTAGGCCATCAAGATATTTCAACAGCGGTTTTCTGATTTCAAAGTATTTATCAATAAATGTTACGGCTTGTTCTCGTGTCATGCCGGTTGCGACGCTCAAGCCATGTGGACTCATGCCATATAAAATGCCAAAGTTGATAACTTTTGCATCGCGGCGCATGTTTTTAGTCACATCTTCTGGCTCGCGTCCATATACCTGAGCCGCGGTAACCGTGTGAATATCGGTATCTTTGTTAAACATCTCTATCATATCTTTGTCATCTGCTAGAAAGGCCGCTAACCGGAGCTCAAACTGCGAGTAGTCAGCACTCACAAGTACATTACCTTCATCCGCAATAAAGGCCTCACGAATGCGTTTTCCAAGATCAGTACGAACAGGAATATTTTGCAGGTTTGGATCGTTTGAGCTTAGGCGCCCCGTTTGTGCAACGGTTAATGCAAACGTAGTATGTAAGCGACTGTTTTTATCAACCATCTTTGGCAAGGTGTCAATATAAGTATTCTTTAGCTTAGTAACTTCTCGGTAATGTGTAATTAAATCTACGATAGGATGTTGCCCGCGTAATTTATCAAGTTCGGATGCGGCTGTTGAGTAACCAGTTTTGCCCTTTTTAATACCCTGTGTTGGTAAAGCTAGCTTTTCAAATAAAACTTCGGCCAATTGCCCCGGGCTACTAATATTAAATTCTTGATCAGCGTAACCATAAATTTGTTGTTCAAGATCTGATATTTGATCTTCTATTTCTACTGAAAACGTTTGTAAGTATTTAGTATCAAGTTTAATGCCGGTATATTCCATTCTGGCCAAAACTGGAATGACGGGCCATTCAATTTTGTGTGCCAATGAATGGACTTTTGGTAACTTAGTTAGCTCTTTGACTTGTTGTTCGTACAGAAGCCAGATTCCTTTTGCAAGCTCGCCGCTACGCTCCACAACCTCTTCAGTGCTAAGATTATCAAGCTCTACATCATAACCTAGATCGGCCCGCAGAAGTTCACTTAAGCTTTGCTCTCTCCGTAAACTGTTGAGTAAAAATGCACCAATAAGCACATCATGCTCAACCGCAGTTATACTGACCTCATATGTGTAAGCCGCTTTGATTGAAGACTTAATATCATACCCAATAACGGGTGGTAATGTCTTTAGTACTTTTGCGACCTCTGAGTCATCAAGCTTATCAAGTATCAGCGTGTACACATCTTCTTTGCTCTGACTAAGCGCAATGATCTGTGGATCTTGGCCATGCTTACCGGCGCAACGGCTGTGCATCACAATTTGTTTTGCTTTTGAGAAATCTAGTTCTCTCAGTTTGGCATTAGTATCAATAATATTATTCTCTGAGCTTGCAAGACTTCGCGTTTCTTTTGGAGCAATTGACCCATTCCAGATTTCTGTGCTGGTACGCAATAAAGTCCGAAACTCAAGTTTTTCAAGAATTTCACGCACCTTTTCAGGGCTACACTTACTACCATCAACCTCATCAAGATCTAGCTTTAAGGGCGCATCAGTCCAGATTGCAGCTAATTTTTTGCTTAAATACGCTAATTCTTTGCCCTCGATCAGCTTTTTTTTAGTACTGTCCTTTATGAGTTCGATGTTTTCATAAATACCATCCAGTGTTTTGTGCTCTTTTAATAATTCAATAGCTCCCTTTTCACCAATACCCGGAACGCCCGGAATATTATCAGAGCTGTCACCCTTTAAGGCCTTTAAATCTAAAAACTGACCGGGCAACAACCCATACTTTTCAATGAAGCTTTCGGGGTGATATAGCTCAATGTTGCTGAGCCCTTTTTTTAGTGCGTAAACACTCACATGCAAATCTATGAGCTGAAGCATGTCAAGATCGCTCGTCACCAACATAGTCTCGATATCTTGGGCAGTAGCCTGCAGGGCCAGCGTACCCATAATATCGTCGGCTTCATAATCGTCTAGCTCATACAGTGGCCAGCCAAACGCATCTAATAGCTCGTGTAAGATAGGAATTTGCTCATAAAAATCCGGTGGTGGTGGTTTGCGTCCGGCTTTATATTCAGGATACATCTCAAGACGCTTGCGGATATTGGTTTTTGGCTTGTCCCAAGCAACACAAACATAATCAGGTTTTAGTTTTTTTATAACTTCTAACGCCATGGTTGCAAAGCCATAAACACCACCAGTTGGCGTTCCATCTTTAGTGCTGAGATTTGGCATTGCAAAATAACCACGATAAAAAACGCTTTTGCCATCTATTATCGCTAACCGCTTTCTTTGCTTTGCCTCCGCCATATTCACAGTATACCTTCACTATTATCCATCGATGAAATTGTTATGAAATCTATAGTAAAACTAGAATGACACCCCGCACCGTTTTATACAAGCGTAATCATTATGTTTTGATCCTAAAAACTATTCTTCAAAAAACCTATTCTTAACCTCTCTGGTTTTTTGCCGAATTCTTTTGGGAGCTCGCTTGACTGCAGGAACAGCAGCCTTGGCAGCCGGCCGTATTTTGCTAACTCCTGATTTTGCCTTTTTAGAAGCTTTGACGGTTGCTCGTGCCGTCCCTTGGGTTGTGTTTTTAAGAACCTGTCGCAATACTTGACGCTTGCGCGGCTTAACTTTGGCCTCAAACACAATTAGTGGGTTACGTTCTATTTTTCGGGCTGTCCAGGCGTACATATCAATTGCAGTCTGAATCGGTACCTGCTGGCGTTCCGGAATGTATGACAAGCCCAGGCTAGCTTCACGCTGCCAGCTGCGATAACGATCAATTTGAGCTTGCACAAACCGCTTGAACTTCTTGGGATTGGCTTTAGCAGTCTCATGACTAAGGTCTTTCAATCCATATTCCTTCAGCTCTGATTGTGGAAAATAACATCGGCCAAGCTCGCCATCCTCTTTGATGTCACGGATAAAGTTAATCCACTGCATGGCACGGCCCTGTAGCTTAGCGGCCTCATAAGCTTCTTCAGGTAACTTCAATACTTTTGCCATCATAAGCCCTACCACCTCCGCAGATCCATAGACATACTTCAGTGAATCATCCAGTGTTTTATACGTTTTTGTATCAATATCTGACTTCATGGAATCAAAAAATGATTTTACCCATTCCGGCTCAAACTTGTATTTATGCTGCAAGCGAACTATGTGCTTCACTACTCGCGAATCAATGTCATCCCATTGATGCGCCGTGGCATCAAAGGCATGATCATCAACTGCTTGTTGATAGTTTTTCTCAAGCTGAAGTAGCTTTTTTGGCTCGAGCGGCTTTTTATCAACATAGTTGTCAGCAACTCGCACAAAGCTATATAAGCGGTATACATCATCTCTGATTCGTTTTGGGAAAAAGCGACTACTAAAGTAATACGTTGTACTACCCTTCTTAAAGATTTTTTGCTCTTGCTCCATGCCGTAATTATACCAGTTTGCGTTTTCCGCCAGAAAACTCCTCTGCTACAATATGTCACATGAGCCTCAACTCAGTTGTCTTTACCGATGGTACGCAATTTTTTGAAGATTTATCAAAACAATACATCCAGCATAATAAAGGTTTGTTTATTCTCACTCCTTCTGGTGCAGGTAAAACATACTTTTGCGAACGCCAACAAGAGCCTCACTGGATTGATGGCGATCAATTATGGTACGACTCTGAAGCGCAACCACCTGCCGAATATGAATGGTGGAATAAAGGACCTCACATCATAAATCGCGTAGAACAAAGGTGTGATATTATTACGGCTCAAGCTGTCGATCAAGGGTTTTGGGTGCTTGGCTCCGTTAACTATTGGCTTAAACCTGATGCGATAGTAATCCCAGAAGTAGATGTTTTAATGAAACAAATCAAACAAAGACAAGCATCGAACTATGACGGTGGCTTAACGGAAGAACACTTTGAACAGTTAATTGTACATATTGGGATTATCAGAAACTGGAAAATACAATACGAAGTTCCAGAGTTTAAATCAATCCATGAAGCTGTTAATTCTCTTGCTCAGCTGGAGGAATAACCGTCTCTTTCAGGCCTGCTCGACCAAGATTTAATGGTATAGACCGATCATCTAACTGCAGTAATACCTCATCACTTTTCGGTGGAATGTTCAGCACCACCCCTGCCCCATAATCAACTGGCACATATTCATCAAACCCAGTTTCAGTGGCATCTTTCACTAAAGGGCTGATGGTATCATAGTGAGTCGTTGCCCATACAACCAATCGTTTGTTTGGGTTCGCCTTATGGAAAGCTCCAGAATATCTGTCTAATAATCGAATCGATTTTTTTGTTCGATCAACAACATCATGCACTCCTTCTGCGCCATGTTGTTCACGAACATCTTTTTCGGCATCCATCTCATGCATTGCCCATGCCCTTGGGCTAATTCCGGTACCCGGACCGTCTTCTGCACCATATTTATCACGTAGGAAGCTAACATACTCAGGCTTTTCGAATATGCGCGGCTCCCTTAAATGTCGAACTGGGTTAATGTCCTGGTCTGTGGCCTCAGATCGTCTGGTTCTAAAGTCGTCGTTGAAATTAATAATTCTGTCGGTAGGATTTATGCCAAGCTCTTCCATTACTGCTACTGCAGCATCCTGTGCTAATTGCCCGGTCTCAAGACTTCGGCGACCCCCACCAGCATATTGAGTGTCGCTTGACACAAAGAAGAACATTGTCTCAGCACCTTCCTCGGGTTCAGCACCTTCCTCAGATTTTAATAGGTCTCTAAAAAGTTCAAGATTGCGCTCATACGCAGCAGATGCGGCTTCTGGCGTAAGCGAACCAGCATCTGCTGCATCTCTATCTCTGTTGTAGCGTTCGTGCCGTTGTAAAACGATGGCAGTTCCGCCTGGTTCCAAATCTGGAATATGAATATGCTCTTTTTCGATTTTTGGTGTTTGTTTTTCTGACATACAAACATCTTAACATACTTATGCTTTTTTGTCAATTTTATTTTAATTAGGATCGGCGGTTTGCAAGATACTGAGCAAGCCCAATTAAGAAATTTACGCTGTTTTGACTCCAGGTAACCGTCTGGCTTTTAAGTGAGTCGATAGCTTTATTAATAGAGACATCTGCTTCTCTAGAGGCAT
>CAYRRR010000011.1:0-20728 GCA_964426755.1 uncultured Candidatus Saccharibacteria bacterium
TCCAACTTCGTCATGAAGCGGTCCCCACACTCCGCAGGTGCTGCAGTGGTGGTGCTGGTGGTTGTGGTTTCGGCAAGTGCCTCACTGCAACCACGCAGCTGACGCAAGATGCGCCTGAGCTCACGGACTCGCTCCTTGGCCTTGGACTCATCGGGCGTACCCTCCGAATCCCGGACGTCGGCGCGAGCTGCCTCGAGCTCTTTCTTTGTGCTGGAGATGGCTGTGTCCAGATCTTCGACCCGGTCACAGTTGACCTCCGCCTGCGCATCCGCGTCGTCGACGCAGCTGCTCAGACCTGCCACCAAGAGGAGGGCGGCGAGGGTTACCAACAGTCGCTTCATGAGAGTTACCTCCTCGTGGCGACTATTTGCTCATTTTGGACGATCCGAGGCTGAGCGCCGGTACCTCCTAGCTTGATGTAGAGACTAGACTCTAGAGAACTTACTATCAGCTGTGCGTCATTGCATAGCTGACTGTCGGACTGGTTACCGCCACTTTCTCAAGTGAAGTAAGGCTAGAAGCCTCAGGACACGGTTGCGTCCACGGTTCCCGGAGGCGGTGGCGGAGCCACGGTCTGCCGACCAGGAGCCGGTGGCGGCGGAGTCATGGGCCGATGCGGATGCCTGACCGTTGCTTGATGCCTCGGTGGCACAGCAGCATGCTGCCCATCACGGAACCTCCGAACCGCATCGTGCAGGTTGCTGAAGTCCAAGACCGTGAGGCCCCAGAGCAACACCAGCAAGGCGATGCAGGCGACGATGATGCCGATCTGCGTCCATGCGATGCCCTCCAGCAACTCGCTGCCCCACAACGCGGCGGCGATGCCCAGCACAAAGGCCAGGATCACCTTCCACCACGAAGCGGTTGCAGCCGCCCAGATCAACAGCGCGAACGAAGCCACGCCGAGAGTCAAGAGCGCCACGCTCTGCCACGGGTGGTCACCGATGCGATCACGGAGATCCGGGTTCCAGTCCCAGACACCTCGCAAGATCCACACGGTTGCCACCGTGACGACGAAGAACAACGTCTTCCGCGCAATGTTACCCATGGTAACCTCCCTTCCCCAATGCGGGAAAGTAAGCAGTCTCGAGGATTTCCCGAAACAGGCTGATCTCCCACATGGTAAGGAGCAGCGCGGCGATAACCAAAATTTAGTTACCAGCGCGCCACTCCTTCATTAGGAAAGGAAGTGCGTTTTAGTGTTGAATGTTCACATAGTCACTAGAATCCGCCACATGAATTCGCTTGTTACGAGATGCAGTTAGCGGCAAGCTGATTGATAATTATTTTGCCGAAACATAGCCATAGCTACGTTGATGCAAAAAATTACCGAGCAGCCACATGATAGCTGGGTCGCAGTAAAGTGAAGCTCATGTGGCGGATTCTATCTGCTCAATCAGGGAGATATTACTACCTCTACCCGAGAACAGACCGCCTACTACTAGCCTATTGCTATCGCTAAGGACTAACCATGTCAATATATTGATATGGTTTAATCGCTAGTATTAGATGGCCTGTTCTCTGAGATATTCCTGAAAGACAGATTATTTGCTGTTTATAGCAAATAAATAACTGATAGGCTTGGATGCGCAACAAGAAAGAATCGAAGCACAGAGCAAAGTGTATATGTATACGCTGCACGAGTACTGCAGATTCTAACGCTGCTTGCGCGCCAAGATCAGATACAGCGTGTCTGACTCTGTCAGACGGCAGGCATCTGAGACCTATCTGTTAGATGAACTGTAATGATCTGACTTGTTAAATTGCATCCAGCTTACAAACTGGGGTCGCATCATAAGACGGCAAAAAACAACAGATTACCTCTGTTGCCTCTCTATCCACCTCTGTTAAAATATATTGCGTCCCGTTACGGATGTTCACTCACCTCACATCTGTAATTGGATGGTTACATATTATCACAAACAGGGGTTTTTGTCAATATTTAGCATAACAATTATCCACATAACACAAGCGTTTACGCTATATAAAACGCCATATTAACTATATGGCGCTATATGTTAGATGTGAAAAGGATTGTTTAGATACTTTTTTCAAGCACTTTTCGCGACGTTTCACGTACGTCTTGCTTAATTTTATCAAGCTCTTCAGTCGCCATTTGTTGGTAATTAGGTACGTTATCTTTTAGCCACTGAGCAGCTTCTTGATCTTTGCCGTTTTTGGCCAGCTCTTCAAACGCTTTTAGCTTTTCTTCGCCAACTTCTTTGGCAATACGCATGCCAATGCGTAGCTCAAGCGCCTGGTAAATACGCCCAAGCATTGCGTCTTTATCAGCATCACTAAAATTATCTAAGCCTAGTTCTTTAAGTAGATTATCGTCTAATTTAATTTGCGCCATGTTCTCACCCTTTCTTTATACCGTTTGCGGTGCTACGTTAAGTTGGCTTATCACCTGGTCAACACTATTGCCTTGCTTTACAAGGTCAAAGATTCTGTCAGCATTTTGAATGGTCCACCCGTTACCATAGCCTTCTGTAGCTGAAAGCCTACCAACGACTTGGTTATATATACGATCTTGTTGCGGACTAAGCTGATCTTTAATGCTTTCCCAAATTTGATCAATTTGACTGACTTCTGGGCTTTGTGGTGTGCCCGGTTCAATATTACTGAAAAAGGCGTCAGCTTTAGCGGGTGCATCAGGACCTGAGTCAAGAATACCGCGCATTCTATCAAAATTAGGGTTGTAATCCGCTTCTGGACGAGGCCCACTAGTCATAGTAACGCGGTCACCGCCTCCACCGCCAAATATACCATCAGCGGCTAGGGCTGCTATCGCGCCAGCACCGGCTGCGACTGCCATTGAGGTTAGGGCGCGTCGATCATTGCCTCGTTTGGTCTCGTTAGTTTGAGTTCGCGCCTGATCTGTCATACCTTCGTTAACAGCCTCGGCATAGCCATGAGCTACATAATTTTCTACAAAGTCATCTTCTTCAGCTCTGGTTACTTGCTCAAGCGCATCAATTATTTGTTGTGCCTCAATGTGACGCTGCTGGGCTTTAGCTTCAGCAACGTTGGCCGCTTCAGCGTTCCTGCGAACCTTATTGCCAACCAAGCCCCTGGTGACACTTCGAGCTGCCGCAAAACCAGCACCAGCCGCCAACCCGGCACCTACTACCGGCGCCGCTACAATACCGGCTATACCGACTGCGGCACCAATTGGCGCACCAATCGCCGCCATCGCAGCGCCTTTTTTAATGGTTCCGAGGCTAAATAGCTTGGTTCCTTGCTTATTCCACCAATTATAAAATTTCTTCGTTATCGGGTGTCGGCTTTCGACACTCTCAACCTCAATTTGATACTGTTCCTCTATTAGCTTGACGGCCTCATCCATAGAGCCCCAGTTAATTGCGCTCAATAGCTCTTGCCCGGTAAGGCCACGTTCTCTTAAAAGCTCCACACTAATTCGGCCGGCTTCGGCTTTGGCTTCTTCGTATGCTTCAAAAGCAGCTTCTAGCTTTTTCTTACTAAACTTATTCGAGAAGAAGGTTGCGCTTTCTCTGCCAGCGCGTAATCTGGCTAGTTCAGAACGGGCGTCGTTTAAGATTGTTAAAGCCTCCTCAAGTTCTGGTGACGTTATAGCTTCTGGCGTAGGCTCGCCTTCACCGCCCTCCGGTGGCTCTTCACCGCCTTCTGGTGGTTCGCCTTCGCCACCACCGTTACCTGGTGCGTTTTCCGGTGTTTTACCCCAAAACTCATCATGCGCTTCTGCGTGGGCATCCGCCTCGCTGCTTCCCTGGTTTTTTAACTCGTCAATTCGTTCATTAATGACATCGCCGATTTTTTTACGAGGATCGTCAGGATTATTCCAAAACTCTTCTTCCGCACTGGCCTCAGCCTCTTCATCGGTTTTACCGGCTTCTTTTTCTTTTTTCTCACGCTCTTTAAGCGCTTTGTTGAATTTATCACTCACATCTTCAACAGTTTGTGGCGTACTTTCGCCTCCACCGTCATTGCCCGTATTGTCTTTCTCTGCAGGGTCTTGAGCCGGTGTTTCGGCCGGCTTTTCAGGTTGAGCTGGTGCTTCTTTTAGGTCAAATGTCCATGGCTCGTGACCCATGGCTGCTATCGGCAAATAATCCGGATCATTTTCGTCCATCAACTGTGGCCGTTCATCGACCATCTTCTTCCACTCACCCTCTTCAGCAGGGCGAAGCTTTATGTCATTATTGGTAGCAGTTTCGGTAGTAACGGCAACCGGCTGAGGTGCGTTTTCAGCTACTGCTTCAATTACGGGAATATTGGTGGTTTGTGTCTCGGCCTCTAGCTGACTTTGCTGTTCAGCACCTAAACCAACACTAGTGTCCAATTCACCGGTTGGGGGTTTCGGGCCTGGGGATCCTTCAAACATATTTGTCTCTTATTTATATTATGGTTATGTCAATATTTTGTATCTTACCATAAAAACCGCTTTGTCAAAAATTAAGTTGTGGTTGTTTGTGTGCTGCTTTTTGATACTCCTTTAAAGTTTTCTGGCAAAAGCGGTTTTTTAGCAAAGCTAAAGCCAAAGGTGCTACCCTTGCCTTCTTGGCTATGAAAGATAATTGAACCGCCTTGTGCCACCACAACTTTCTTGGCCATAAAGAGCCCCAGCCCCGTACCGTCAGGCCGCGCCTTTTTGGCGTTGCCCGCGCGATAAAACTTACTAAACATGCGATGCTGTTCACTCTTTGGGACACCAATACCATCATCTGTCACGGTAAATTCAATCGTATCGCCCCTGTCTTCTAGCTTTACGGCTATGTGACCACCACTTGGCGTGTAGTAAATAGCGTTATCGGCAAAGTTCATAATGACTTGCCGAATCTTGGTTTCGTCAAGCATAAGACTAGGGAAGTTTTTAGGTTTTTCATATGTCAGCTCAAGGTCACGGCTCTTGGCGGTTTCTTTTAGTTGTGAGATTTCGCCGTCGATTACGTCTGCCAAGTTGGTTTCTTTTGGCTCAATCACAAACTTACCCGTGCGCAGTCTTGAAACGTTGAGCAGGTCGGCAATTAAGTACACCATGCGCTGCGAACTAATGAAAGCCTGGTCCAAAAGCTCTGCTTGTTTTTTAGAAACTTTGCCAGCGTCACCCTCCATCACCATACTGACATAACCTTTTATGCTGGTAAGCGGCGTCCTAAGCTGGTGAGATGCCATACTAATAAAGTCATCTTTGGTCTGATCTAGCTCTATTAAACGCCTATTGGCAGCACGCAATTTCTTGGTGGCATCGTTTACTTTATCTTGCAGAGTTACGTTAAAGTTTTTAATTTCTTCAAAGCGCAGGGCATTTTGTATAGCAATAACTAGCTCATCTGCAATTATCTCTAGTATCTTAATATCCTGCACCGAATACGGACTGCCGCTCTTTTTATTACCTAGCACAATATATCCAAGTCCCTCTATTTTCTTTTTAGGGGTGTCGGTAAGTCGCACCAGGGTAGCCACGTCATTCTTCCTGAGTAATTCATGGAGCTGAGGATGACTTTCCTCAATCATGTCAGTAATAACCGATTTAACGCCTAGTCCCGGCGTTATAGAGCGAACAGAGTCAATATCAAAACTATCAAACTGGACTTCAGAAGTGCCTATGATACGCTGCGGGTTATTCTCGCCTTCTTTTAAGCCAAACAAGACATATTCTGTCTTTAAATGACTCTTAATAATCTCTGCGCTTTTTGAGAGCAGTTTTTCTATTTCGATTGTGGACACCAATGTGCGGTTTAAATCATCTAATAACACCTGAGAATCATATGCATCCTGATAAAAATAACGGTTGGTTAATCGGTCAAAAAAGCGCTTAAGCGGCTGAAAGGTAAACGCAAGGATGACCGCTAAAAGAGTGTACGTCATACGCTGAACAGTAACACTGGCAGTATCAGGAATAATGGTGTTTATGACAGCAAACGAAACCAAACCATACGCACTAGCCAACACTATGATAGAGAGCAAGTAAGCGAGAGTTCTCACCACAACAACGCGAATGTTAAGCAATTGGTGTTTAATAATTGCTAGAGAAGTAAACACCACCAGGAATGCGAATAAACTTGGGCCAAAAAAGACCGCTTCGTTAAAACCTAAGATGGGCAATATGCCATTTGCAATTACGGCCGGACCAACAGAAATGGCAATTCCAAAAAGTATGTACTGAATCTGCACACGCTGAACTGTTGAAGTCCTTCTTTTATGAGACTTTTTAAATAACTTGTGGAGACTTACGCCAATATAGACTAAAAACTCCACCATTAACAGCAAATAGATTGGACCGGTTACAGTGTTAAAACCATAGGAGTCCACCGAAACAATATTCAGCTCTGTAGGAGTAGTTGCAAGGAGTATAGCGGGCAGTATTGATATGGCAAGAAAATGTGGTACAGAAATACGCTCTGCCAGAAAGCTTTTAGTAAAGATATAAAAAGTATACGGAATTAGCACCGCACCAACTAATGTTAGTCGAGCAAATATTAACGCAGTTTCTTCGTTGTATGTAATATTAGTTAGCAGGTTCGCTAAAATCCATAAAAAAACTGACCCGATAAAAAGAGCGAGTGTTTGATTAGTCCTTTTTTTCGGATTAGAAACAATAATCAACCCGCCCATAACAATCGCAAGCACGATATTTATTAGCAGCAGGACGTTTGCGTATATCAGCATAGTTACTATGTTAAGTTTACGTAACTATGCTAAATATTGCTACTCTTTAGGCTTAAGCCTAACGCCAAAGTAGCGTTGTTGCCCAATTTCATTAAACGCTTCAACCTGAGCATGCGTAGTATTATTGATTAAGCGAGCGATGTACTGTGGAAGACCTAGCACGTCTCTATTAAAATCACAGCAGTCAAAGCCAACAATAACTTCGTTATTAGAACGATCCACTGCACGAGCTAAGATGTCAATTACCGGCTGAGAATCCAGACCCCTTCTATTGTCAGGGTTTGTTGCAATCGCCGGGAAATATAATACATCCCCTCCTTCTAGGTCATCCAGCACACGCTTATCAACAGGAAACTCTCCTGAAACAAGGTTTCTGTAGGCGCGTTGGCTTAGCCATGGATAGGGTAAGTCGTGGCTGAACATAACCATATTAGCCATTTCGCCACCGTAATTTAAAATAAGTTTTCCGATATGCTTACCAGTATCTGACACCATAACTTCGTGAAATTCTTCTGGGGTAAACCCTTGCCTGCAAGGATGATCATTAATAACCTGAAAAGCTTTATCATAAATTCCATAGATATGAGCAGCAGCCGTTGGATCTATCGTTTCTGCGTATGTCGCACCATCATGAGGCACCTCAGGCGGCAGCTCGCCATTTTCTTGCATATCAGCTAATGCAGCTTGCATGCTGATTCTTGGTTGCGCGGGGTCAAAACCCGCCCGTTTTTGGATCCTTCCAGCGTAATAGGTCTGGGTCCCTAGCAGCGAAATCTCTTCTACTATGCCCCCGCTCTCGTCAATGAGTCTTTCTACACGCTCGGGGTATTCTTCATCAATACTTGGGTGGTCAAAAACAAGCACCCCCTGCTGCGCTGCCAATTGCCCAATGGCGCTCCGCACTTCTGGCCCAGGGGTAACTCCGGGCACATCCATATAGTGACGCAACGAATCACGCTCTGTCTCATCCGGATAAACAGACGTATAGTGTTCTAGGTTTAACCACGCGTATGCCCGAATGGGCGCCAATTGCGGCACCGGATACAAAATGCCATTTTCGTCAGCTACGTTTGTTTTTATAACTTCTGGGTCTGCAATTGCATTATCAAGTTCTTCTCCGCGATCAAGCCCCTGCAATTGAGGAAACGACTCGTCGTATTCCGAAAAGAGGTCTCTATAAAATTCGCCTTGTTCAACTCTAGATAACAGTGCATCACTCATAAGCTAACCCCTATTTGCTGACTTGCTGGGCGTTATTGTTCCAATCCGATGCTTGGTAAACAGCAACCACCAATGCACAAACAGGCGCGTGTTTACAGACAGTTCCTACTACTTCCATGTTTATATCGCCAAAATCGACATTTCTTGTTGCCATTAATGCGTTGAGGCTTTGCTTTATATCTTCTCTTACAGCTCTTTCGCTACTTCCTTCGTGTTCAACAAACAAGCCTTTGCCAGTTTCTTTGTCCTGTACCCAACCAATACCAGCCCAAGCTTCTTCGTTTGGCACATTTGTTCGTTCTTCAGCCATAACAACATATAGCCTGTCACCCCACTCGCCTGGAAGATTCGTTAGCGCTTTATCGCTTCTTTCAATTGTAGTAGCGGGCGGAATCACTGAACTAAGCTTTAGCAAATTATAGTTAGCCACACCGGCATGGTTTAGCGCAGCATCAAAAGCCGCCAACTTTGTGGGACCAGAGCCAATTCCTTTACTGAGTTTTATTATCATTATTGTTCCTTATAACAAAAAATACTCGTGTAAGACCACCCGAACGAATGTTCAAACACGAGTATTAATCTTAAAAAGTACTGTTAAGCATTATACCTCATATGCTAAAAAAGTCAAGCACTAAATGCTTATACTTTCTGGGGACGGGAGGAGAGAACTTGTTACAGTTCAATCAGACTCCCGTCCCCATGTGTGTACTACTGTCGGATGATGAAGATAGAGCCGCCAATACCAAAGCCGTGCAGAAGTGCAAACTCCAGGGCATACAGGCCACAGAGCCAAAAGCCCAGGCGGTACGCGCCGTCATCAGAGACAACATTGCGACGCCGAAGCCACAACACGGTAAGGACTCCACCGAAGAGAAGACTCATTGGTATTGCCACCGCCACCGATGTGATCTTGTTTTTCAACTCTTCTTCACGCGCGCGGAGCTCGGGGTTCTTGCGTTCCAGCTGTAGCCGGTTCAGCATTTTGTGTGCCCACTTGCCAGGGTTAGGGTTAAGCCCACGTATCAGGAGCCAATATCCTAGCACCCAGTAAATCAGCAGAGCAGCAGTAGCCGACACCAGCGGATGGATCTGGGCAAGAAGCCAGAAAATCCACCCAAAAGTTAGATCGTCAACCACAACCAAGATCGCGAACAACGCAATCCAATAGTACAAGGTTCGGAGACGCGACTGGTGCCGCACCTCGGTGTTATCAACCATGCGCGTTTCCTTTCTAAGTCAACGAACGGATAACTGCTTTATTATACTATATTTGTGTAACTTTTACAAGTTCTCTATTTTACGTGCTGTTTATGCTTTGGGAGTGAATTATTTGCCTTTATACCATCATGGTATATAATCTAAATATGTTGAGTGTATTATTGCATCAGATTACGCTCCATCCTCTTTTGATTTCTAATAACTGGCAAAAGTACAAATACGAATACCAAGATATAGAGAACACTCTTCTAAAATACGATCAAATAGATAACCCATTTATTTACGATAATGACATCTTATTGGGATTTAACTTATCTGAATATAACCTTAATAAGCCTGAGCGACCGCTCGAAAAATATTTTAAAACAAAAACTACCGCATCACTTCAATACAATGATCAAATATTTTCTCGTGGATTAGATTACTACCCCGGGCTGCAAAAGCATCAATCTGCACGTGAAATGATTGAACAAATTTATAAAAACCTTTTCTCACTTTTAGATGCATATGAAGCCCATGTCGGCTCCTCTACAAACGACATATTTGTTGTATCGGCAGAGGACTATATTAGAAATTACCTCTTAATTTTATATCAAGCCTTTAGAACACTAAGTTTTAAATACGTTTTCTTAAAAGAGAGCTCTTTTGAATACGAAATTATAAATAACAAATTCAGAAATAATATAGAATCAGTGCTTACTGTTTTATTTTCACACCTAACAGACAAAACCAGCACAATGACAATTTCTAAAGAAGAGGTTGTAAATCTATGCAATTTGTCTCGACAGCTGTTGTTCATATTATTGGACGAACAGCAAGCAAATAGATCTAACACTACTGGTACAATCCGTGAATCAAGAGAGGTTGACAGCTTACGTCATATTTATGTTTTTGCACAGAAAGTCGCTAAGCACAGATTATCACCCTCAACTTGTTTAATCGGCATTGAATACGGTGGTCTTGAACTACCTTTTGCAGTTAATGCAGTTCGAGTTCTTCAAGGTAAACAACAACTAAAAAACATTAGCGTTCGTGCTTCGAACTATTCTACGAATGTTTCAAAAAGTATTACGGTGATTGATTTAGCTCTTTTCTCACAAGAGAAAGACAATATCCAGAAAGCACGACAATGCGTAATACTTGATGATTCTACAACCACTGGCCGTTCAATATCGCGTATAGTCGATTCTTTACCAACCAATATCAAGCGCGCTTATATTGCATGCGTAACATTCAAAGTTTCTCATCGTTTTCACCACCTAACAATGCAAGATCATGGCGGACTCAACCCAGCAATCGCACGCTATACAACTTTTTTATGTCAATCTAACTATGCTGCGACATACAAAAATAACAGCTATCTTAACCGTTCTGGAAAGTTTAATATCAATAAAGATACCCTTTATAAAATATTGGGGGCGCAGCATGCCTAAAAAGATGCTTCTGTTTGATTTTGATGAAACCCTAGCATCATTGACTGATCTTCATCGCTTATCGTGGAGACAAACGCTTAATGATGTTAACATAACTGACGACTTAAAACTTTTACTTCCGGCCCAAAAATATCGAATGGAAAGATTCGATAGTGCTATGAGAATATCGCAGTATTTCTTTAAAAATAAAGCTCATGAGATAAATCTCAAAGATTTTTTTCGGACAGATGATCGATTGGTTATCACCAATCGCCTATTAGAATTAAAAGAGAGTCATTTACTTTATTCAATCAACCAACTTGGATACTCTGAATCAATTCAACGCCTGATTTCTAATTTTATTTTCGCGTTTGACATATTATCGAAAGAATATGATTTTGGGATCATATCTAGTACGCGTCAGTCTATTATCTATAGTTTTTTAAGTAAGGTTGGCTTGGTAGACACCTTTAAATTTGTAATCGGTGAAGAACAGCTTTGGCGCGACAATCATTTACACGACAAACCTTCCGCCTACGCATTGACACAAATTCCAGAACGCTACAGAACAAACACATCATGTATATATATAGGTGATGACGTAAGAATTGATTCACTTTTTGCTTATAATGCCGAAATTCCGTTTATTCAAATGTCTGCCAAAGATGATCTTATGTATCTAATACCGCTACTTAAGGAAATTACATGAAGCCAATATTAAAAATCTGCAATATTCAAAACATATATGAAGCTCGATCAGCTGGTGAGCTTGGTATTCCTTATATTGGCCTCCATGCCGTTTCGGCAACTGATTATGCTAACCTTGAAACTTTAAAGCGCATCGTTGTAATGATCCATGAAGAGTTTCCCAATACAAAAACTATTTTAGTGACAAAAGAAAAAAATACCGAAACATTGATGCGCCTGATTGATGAAGTTGAATGCGATGGAGTACAGCTTCACTATAAAGCTCAGGCAAAGCAATTGGTATTGCTAAAGTCTCGTTACGGTCAACGATTCATCATTTTTTGTGTGGTTACCGAAGAAGACCAGCCGTACGGAACTGCAAGCTTTGAAAAGGCTGATTTCATAATTTTAGATAAAAGTTACGTTGGCGGTACCGGAAAACAAGTATCACCTCTTAGCAGAGAAAAAATTATTAATAAATATGGTGCTGATAGATTAATACTAGCGGGTGGAATTGATGCTAATTATTTACGAAAAGTAGCCCCTGGAATATCGGTAGCCGGTTTTGACATTCAATCAGGAGTACGAAGTGCCAAGCGAACTGACTTTGAAAATATTGAATACGATAAACTAAAAGAGATTGCCCAATTATTCAACTATTCTTCAACACAAACACAACTTCCAGCAATTGGCTTTTCTGTTTTATCCGATGACAATATTAAGGATTACTATAACATTGTCGATTTTTGGCATTTTGATTTTTTTGACAACATCTTGGGACAGAATTCAAACCTCCCATCAAAACTTGAGAGTGTAAAAGATTTTATAACCAAAAATACACATTTTTCAATTCAGATTCATATTTTTTCAAAATCAAAGTCCTATATAGCCGATGTTTACCACAGCCTCTCAGAGTTAAAAACGAAATCTGTACGCTTTTTTATTCATATAAATCCAGAATTACAGCCAGAAATTAATTTTGACTATAATCTTAATATTTATCCCGCAATTGATGTTAGGGATGTCATAGACGACGTTATTCCACTTGAAGATTTACTTAAAAGCAAGAAGCTTCTTTTATGTCTTCAATCTGAAAAACATAAAGAAAGAGCTGTTAACGCCGCAATCGCTATCAAGTTACTAAAAGCCATGAAACCAACCATAGAAATAACGCTTGACCGAAGCATTGCACCGAGTGACTTGAACTATGTTGATGCGCAAATTGACAGTATTGTATCGGGAAAATATATAAGAGAATATAAATTGCATGGATATTATGCACTAAAGAAAGGTGTACGACATGAACTCAAGCAAGGTTCGTCTAGCGGTTATTGATGTTGGGACGCTAAAGTCAAAGTTTGAAATTAGGGATTATCGCTCACCAGACCAGTACAGCGTCGTTTACAAAGATAAGAAACTGACCGTTCTGGGAAGAGATCTACCTAAAACCAATGGCATGATTATCGATTCGGCCATTAAAACTACCATTGAGGCCCTGAATGAATTTAAACTAAAGATGAAAGAGCTTGCCGTAAAAACACACTTAGCCGTTACGACCGAAGCTGTACGTAATGCCAAAAACTCAGAAGCAGTTCTTAGACGCATCAAAGATGAAACTGGCCTGAAGCTTATTGTTCTATCGCACCAGGACGAGGCCGAGATATTCTTCAAACATGTCGCCAATTCATTTAATAACAAACGTGTCGCGGTTGCTGATATTGGTGGAGGTAGCGTTCAAGTGGTAATTGGCAAAGGGTCGACCATAGAGTATGTGCATCTTTTTAAAACTGGAACGTACTTTATGCAAGAGACATTTTTTAAAACCCATAAACCCGAAAAAAACGAACTACTAGCCGCCCAAAACTATGTTAAGCAAGAATTTAAAAGTCTTCGGGATTTGGGCCTAGTAGTAGACGAATTAGTGTATGGCAGCACTAACATTATTGATTTCATGAAGGCAGTCAATATTAAACTTAAGAAGTCCAACTACACAGATCCGCACCCCTACCGCAGCCACATAAATGAATTAAAATCAGTATATGAAAAAATATCCCCTATGAAATACGAAGACCGCATGGAGCTATTCCCCGAAGAGCCTTACTATATGTGGTCAGCCGACAATGCGCTTGTCAACATAATTGAGATGGCTGAAATATTAAATCTTGATTCTGTTATTCCAACCAATGAAAACATTTCTAGCGGACTCTTTAGGCAGCTCTACCGTCAATCACTCATCGTGTAAGCGCTTAAATTCACGTGATATTAAACTTCTGATGATATCTGCTTTGGTCAATTCTAGTTTTTGACTTAATACTTCTAACTCTTTTAGAGTCGTAGTCGTTAACATTACATTGAAGCGTTTCTTTAATGGCTCGGTCTCTTTTATAAATTCATCTATCTTTGCCCTTAATTCAAACGGGTCTTGATACGTTTTTATAGTTACCAGGCCGCTTTTGTTGTGTCGAAGTAATTCGGGAACGTTATCGTATTGATTTTGCTGCACAAGACATAGCAATGGCACCTTTTTTTCTATGGCTAGCATTGCTTGAAAAATAACTGTTCTGGATTTTTCACTAAACTCACAGACCGCAAACTCCGATTTTGCCAACTGTCTGTGCGAGTCCTCTGTAATGGTCGCTATCTTTGAAGGCAATATGTCCTTCTCGAACGGATAGCCTGCTACTAACCAAGGATCAATAGCCTTGCAGCCTTGTGCTTCGAAAAAATTTAATATTTGTCGATAGGTATGAATATATTTATCGATATTTTTTATAGTTGCAAAAAAAACAAAATTGCGTTTGTTACTCATAGATTCATATACCTACTTTGCAAGTACTTATTAAAGACCTTGCTGGGCAGTATCCTTTTAAGATATCCGTAATAGCGATCGCGCAAAGTAACATAGCTGTACGCTTGCGGTTTTTTGATAACTTTGATTAATGTCTTTGCAACCTCGTCAGCAATTATGGGACGAGCAAACATAGTTTCAAATTTATCTGCCCAGTCTTTGTAATGTTTTTTATACGAGCCCTTGCCATATTTATTAATATTTATCATATTGTGGCCAAACTTAGTCTTGATTGCCCCTGGGGCTACGATTGAGACATGGATATTCCATGGGGCAACTTCTTTGGCTAAAACCCTACTCAGCTTTTCAACATAGGCTTTAGTCGCGCTATAGTATCCGATGGTCGCATAATCAATGTTGGTAGCCATAGATGAAATGTTGATAATATGTCCGCGTCGTCTTTTTCTCATTACAGGAAGTATAAGTTGGGTCAAGCGCATCGCAGCCCACACATTAATCTCCATTTGTTCTTTCGCCTCATCTATGGTGGTATCTTCAATCATACCGCGCCAACCATTACCAGCATTATTTATGAGGACATCTATTGTTTTATACTTCTGAAGAACTTTCTCTACACTGTCCGCTAGTTGCTTACGGTTGGTTATATCTACAAGATAAACCTTTACATTGGACGGTAGTTGACCTGCGGGACTATGCAGTGTAAACGCGATAATATGCGAATCAGGAAACTCTTTAGCTGCAATCTTAATAAAAGAATTGCCAATTCCTGAAGAAATACCGGTAATTAGTATGGTTTTAGGATACATAAATCAATAGTTACTCTCCTACATTATATACCTAAAAGGTATAAATTACTACACTCTCACCTCCTCTGCCATGCGTGTCTTCATATTTATTGCTATACTTGCTGAATGAGCAGAGGCATTAAAATCGCTGTTATTGAAGATGAACCAAGCATCAGTGAGATGTATCGGATTAAGCTTGAATCAAGCGGTTTTGAGGTTAAAGTAGCGCCGGACGGCAAACAGGGCCTTGAACTTCTTGAGGATTTTAAGCCCAAGCTTATTTTGCTTGATCTTAAAATGCCTGTCATGACCGGCGATGAGATGCTCACTAAACTCCGCGAGACTGACTGGGGCGCCGATATGCGTGTTATCATACTGACAAACATTAGTCGTGACGAAGCGCCAAAAAGCATTCAGTTTTTAAATGTTGACCGCTACATTGTGAAAGCGCACCACACGCCCTCGCAAGTTGTAGAAATGGTTAAAGATATACTGTCTTAATTATGCCGGCTTGTTAGCAGAGAAGTTTTGACGTACCATACTAAGTAATGGCGGCAAAGATAGCTATTATTGAAGATGATCAAGCGATATCGCAGATGTATCGCATTAAATTTGAGGCCGAGGGGTTTACTGTTGAAACTGCCGAAAATGGCAAATTAGGTCTTGAATTAGCTGAAAAAATGAAACCCGATATTATTTTACTTGATCTCATGATGCCCGAGATGAACGGTGACGACATGCTTAAAGCACTCCGTAAATCTGACTGGGGCAAGAATACTAAAGTGGTTATTTTGACTAACATGGGAGAACAAGAAATCCCGCAAGAAGTAAAACAGCTTGGCGTAACAGCAGTTATATTAAAGGCAGACATGACGCCACGACAAGTAGCAGAACTTGTTAAAAAACAACTTAATCAGTAGTCATTCTTGACCCGATGCATTTCGGCTACAAACTGATACAATACATAATTAATAAGTAGAACATGGGGACATTAACGGCATGAATATTGCAATTATTGGCTACGGCGAACAAGGCCGCTCAGCGTTTGACTACTGGTATAACAAAGACAATATTGTTGTTATTTGTGACCAAAACCCTGATATCGAGATCCCTCCTGGCGCTGTCGATAAGCTAGGCATCGGCTACCTAGAAAACTTGCATGAGTTTGACCTTATCGTGCGTAGCCCCGCTGTTCATCCGCAATCAATTTTAGATGCAAACCCAGACCATCCAGAAATTATTCATAAGATCACTTCTAATACAAATGAGTTTTTCAAGACATGCAAGGCACCAATTATTGGCGTCACGGGCACGAAAGGCAAAGGCACAACCTCTACCCTTATTGCGAAGATTCTAGAGGCAAAGGGCAAAAAGGTACACTTGGGGGGCAATATTGGCACCCCCCCGCTCGACTTGCTTAAAAATAACATCCAAGAAAAAGATTACGTTGTGTTAGAGCTTGCCAACTTTCAGTTGATTGACCTTAAGCAAAGCCCTCATGTTGCAGTTTGTTTGATGATTACCGAAGAGCACCTTGACTGGCATAAAGACATGTACGAATACGTAACGTCAAAAGAACAGATTTTTGCGCATCAAACATCTTCTGACATTGCAGTATTTAACGCAAAAAACGCTTATGCTAATGAGCTATCCACTAAGTCACGCGCCCACATAAAAATCCCCTATGATGCGCCTGCCCTTGACGAACCGCTTGAATATACTGAGGGTGTGCACGTGGATGGTCATCATATAAAAATAGGCAACAAAACGATATGTGGTGTCGCTGATATCGCTTTGAAAGGTCGTCATAATTTGCAAAATGTATGCGCTGCGATTGCTGCAACATGGAACATTATTGGTCATGATACTTCTGTAATTAAAAAAGTAGTTAAAAACTTTACCGGATTACCTCACCGACTTGAGATTATCGCAGAACATAATGATGTAACGTATGTTGACGATTCATTCGGCACCAACCCTGCAACTGCCATCGTCGCGATTGAGGCATTTGAGCAACCTAAGGTGGTGATTTTAGGCGGATCAGACAAAAATACACCGTTTGGCGACCTTGCCAGAACACTTGTGCAGTCCAATATTCGTCACATAGTCGCTATTGGTGAAATGGGGCCAAAAATTTTAGAAGTTATACAAGCTCAGCCTGGCGGCAATAACATCAGCTATGATCTTCTAGGCACGGACCGGAGTATGGAAGATATAGTTCTAAAAGCTACCAACAAAGCGCAAGCTGGTGACATTGTTTTGCTTTCACCTGCCTGCGCTAGCTTTGATATGTTTAAGGACTATAAAGACCGCGGTGAACAGTTTAAACGCGCCGTACTTGCCCTGAACTAGATAGGATTTTTTTAAGCTGCGCTATGACCGGCTCTTCAGGCTGAAGAACAATCGCCTGACCGGCTGCATAAGTTTTAATAACATTTTCTATCCAATGATAATGCGTACAGCCAAGTACAATTATGTCCGCACCCTTATCACACACATCCTTTGTGATACGTTTAATCTTTGACTGGTCAATTTGTCTTGATTCAATCATATACGACCAGTCGCTGCAGTCTGGCTCGATTACCGTTACACCCTTGGCATACTTTTGTTTTAATTCTTTATAGCGCGTGCTAGCAAGGGTGGTAGGTGTGGCACAAATAGCTATTTTCTTGCTTTTTGTTAAATCGGCAGCTGGTTTTACCATCGGCTCAATGCCTATAAGAGGAATATCAAATTCGCGTCGCAGCTTCGCAATTAGGGTCGTAGTTACGGTATTACAGGCAATGACTAAGACATCACAACCGTTGTCTGCCATGGATTTTAGTATCGGTAAAACTAAAGAGTATAAGGTATCGCTGTCTTTTGTACCGTACGGTACATTTTTTGTATCATTTTTGAATACCACTCTGTGTTCGGGCATTGCTTTAGTTATAGCGTTTGCTACAGACCGGCCGCCTCTTCCTGAATCAAAGACACCTATAACCGCCACGTTAGGCCTTTACTGTTGACCTGGCCGCACGAATAACATTATCAAACAGCGCGCAGACAGTCAGCGGACCGACACCACCTTTTCTTGGCGTTAACGTTAGGTCATCCCGATCATACACGTCATCTGCCACATCGCCAATCGTTTTGCCATCTTCACTGGCGACACCAGCATCCACCACCACAGCCCCCTGCTTTAACATGTCTGCATAAATAATAGCTGGGCTACCTGTAGCCGTAATGACTATATCCGCCCCCTTAACGTGCGCCTCTAAGCCCTTAGTTTCTCTCGTAACCACCGTAACATCGTGACCAGACTGTTTAAGTTGCTTTTCAAGCGGTGCGCCCACCAACTTACCGCGACCAATTAAAACTATTTTTTTGTCACGTATATCTACATTAAAACCGGCCAGCAACCACATAATAGCCATTGGCGTAGCCGGTTCAAAAACTGTTTTGACACCAAGTGCATCAACATCTTTATCTGGATTGACCAAATTAAGAATGTTATCGGTCTCACCCGTATCTTCAATCGGTAGTTGCACAATAATACCGTGCACCGAGTCATCATCATTCAGCTTGGCAATGAGATCTTTAGCGCCAGACTGCGGAACGTGATGAATCTCAACGTCTATTAAAATCTCTGCTCCATAGCGCTGCTTAAGATTTACGTAAGTATTGATTACCGGGTCATCTTTAAGCTGCACAATAGCTAACTTTGGGCTTATGCCATGCGCCTGACGCAATGCGCGCACCTGTTTGGCCTGCCGTTCCTTAATATATTCTGCCAGTTCTTTACCATTTAAAAGCTTCATATACTGCGTACTTTCCTTAAAAACCAAAAGGAAAAGAGCAGCCGGAGCTTCGGATTTATTCCGAACCCCGCGCGATGAGAAAAACCGTAGGTTTGTCTCATGAGGCGAAACCGCATATATTCTGCCAGTTCTTTACCATTTAAAAGCTTCATTTCAAAAGGTTATTTTACCACAAAAACAGAGAGCGGCCCTAAGGTAAGGGCCACTCTGTTATCACAAAACCCCAGTCAGGTTATACATTTGCTGCGGGCGGATTGGTACCAGAGGCACTTCCCGTATTGGCAGGAGGATTCGATGAGGGCTTGGTGTCATTCCTATCGTTATTTGCCAAGGTGTCATTTGGCTGACCTTGATATTTTGCATCTCCAAATCCTAAAATGAGCAAGCCTATGGTACTAAATATGATGAGCCCTAAGATTGCAAACGCTGTATCTTTACCAAATCGCTTTGCAAGTTCAAGCGCTATCAATACGTACACAACTAAAGCAGCAATTGGGCCGATAAGAGGAATCCAAGCCAAAAGCGAAACAAGACTCCACCAGCCTGGCTTACCGGCAATTTCTGCAAGTACCCAGCCGTTATAAATTGGAATAATTGCTTTCCAGCCTTCTACGCCCGCTTTTTCAAAAACCTTCCACAGTGCAACAACTGTAATAATTATTGACGCTAATACTATCAGTAAGGTAAAGCTACCAAATACAGCCCATCCCGCTGTCTCCCCTCCTGATAATGTAGTTTCGGTAGCAGTGTCGAAACTTTGTGCTAATAAATTGAGCATTTAACCCTCCTTACAATTATTCTACTTTGAATTATATGCCCTACCGCTTCGTTTAACAAAGTGGATTTCAAATACGATATACTATCATCATGCCAAATGAGATGGATTACAGTGATTTGAAATTTAAGACCCCCATAGTGGCGAGCGATGGTAATTTTGTCATGATTAACAACGACGGTATTGTTAATCTCTTGTTCTTCCAAATGCGCGGTAGCTCTAACAATCGACCGGGCGCTGATGTAGTAGCCGGCGTTCGCTTGCACAACCTGCAAGAACTTAAAAATTTAGTAAAGACAATACAGGAAACTATAAATAAACACGAAAATCGCGAGCCATAATTTACTGCCTCGTGCGAAAATTGTATAAATGCGCAGTTGGATTATGGTACCATTAAAACAATAACTAAATAGGGGTTCGTATGGCTACAGCTCAAAAAACAAATGATGCCACTCCAACTGAGTGGCCAGGTGCGTTTGGTATTTATAATCGCTCTCAAAAAGCAGTACTCACAAACATAGGCACATTAGCGCTGCTATTTTTAACATATATCGTAGCGGTTATTGTGTTTGCTATACTTTTTAATAACAGCTCACTTGAAGATATGCTAGCCAATATCGTGTCTATAATTTTAGGGCCAATTTTTACCCTAGTATTACTTCAGGGTATAGACGGTAAAAAAATTGCATTTACCGATGCCATAAAACGAGGACTTCCGCTACTGGTGCAATATTTTCTTGTTAGTATCTTGGTAGGATTGGCGCTGATTGGGAGTCTTTTGGCGCTTTTAATTCCATTCGTGTTTGTGCTACCTAGGCTTATTTTGGCAGAATATTATGTTGTGGATAAAAAAATGGATGCCATTGCCGCATTTAAGGCCAGCTGGAATGAAACCAAGGGCCACTCTACAAAAGTATGGGGTGTTATTGGGGCTAGCATTGTGATGCTATTACCTATATTTACCATAATTGGTATTCCTGTCGCGATTTTCTTGATCATAATGTACAGTGCCGCATTTGGTATTTTGTACCGCTACATTACATCCCATAAGTCAGCCGCGTAACACATTTACATCCCACCTGACATCTGTTAAAATAACTCTGTCAAAGTCGCTATAACAACCAGCTTGTCTGGCTTTAAGCTTGTACGCGAAAGACCATAATTTGTTAGGTTAGGTGTATACAAATACAGCCAATCGAGCAAATCTATAAGGCTAACAAAGTACAAGACAAAGAGCAAGCAGAGTTTTTGACTCTGTCAAGAAGCAGGTTTGCGACCAGACAAGCTGGGGGCCTATAGCTCAGCTGGTTAGAGCACCTGCCTCTTAAGCAGGGTGTCCTGGGTTCGAGTCCCAGTGGGCCCTCCAG
>CAYRRR010000012.1:0-19584 GCA_964426755.1 uncultured Candidatus Saccharibacteria bacterium
CCTGGTTGCTTTGGGGACTTTTTCCGCTGATTACATTTGTCGCGCAACGTGTTCAGGGAGTTGAGGGGGCGTCTTGGGCTAGTTTTGTTTCTGGACTTACTCCGCTACTCGTATTCTTTGCGTCGTTTATTAATAGAAAAGCCTACTGGGAATCAACGAAGCGGGATTATTTCTGCATGCTCGTAGGACTGGTAGGGATTGTGGCATGGGCGTTAACTAGCAATCCAAATTTGGCTATTTTGTTAGTGATCTTTGCAGATGGTGCAGCTGGCGTGCCAACTATACTGAAAGCCTATAATCACCCAGAGACTGAAAGCTGGAAAGCATTTGCAATTTCGTCACTAGGGTTTGGACTAAGTCTGCTGGCAGTGCCTGATTTGTATTTCCAGACGGTCGCTTTCTTAATCTACCTATTCGTAGTAAATACTTTAATTGCCCTATTGTCGGCACGAAAACCAGCCATTAGTGCATTACATATTGAGCCATAGTTTGAGGTGTATCTAGTGCATAACGCGACTGACCTTCAGGACGAACTAGCTAAGTATGCGAGTGATGCTGATGCTGTCTTTTTACAGCGGTTTTTTAAGACCGGCAAAGGACAGTACGGCGAGGGTGACCAGTTTATTGGTGTGCGCGTACCCATGACGCGCAAAGTTTGCAGACAGTTCAAAGACTTGCCGCTGTCAGAAGTGCAAAAGCTGTTTGACTCGCCGATTCATGAGCACAGACTAGCGGCGGTGATATTGCTTGCGAACAAATATCCTAAAGCAGACAAAGCAGATCAAGAAACGATCTATGACATGTATCTGGCAAATGTGCGAAAAGGTCGGATAAATAACTGGGATTTGGTGGATGTGTCGGCAGAGCATGTCATTGGCGCGCATGAATTTAATACGGGTCGTGTTATTTTATTTGAGCTTGCCAGGTCAAAGGATGTATGGCAAAAGCGCGTGGCAATCATGAGTGCGTTTTACTTCATCAAGCGTGGTGATGTCAGCACGACACTGGAATTAGCAGAGATCTTGTTGCATGACCCGCACGATCTTATCCAAAAAGCCGTCGGCTGGCAGCTACGTGAAGTCGGCAAGCGCGTCGATCAAAAATTATTGCTAGATTTTCTTGATAAGCACGCAGCAACCATGCCGCGTACTACGCTTAGGTATGCCATTGAACACCTCGACCAAAAGGCCAAACAGTATTATATGTCACTGAAGCAAATCTCTGCATAACTATAATTAGTGCTATGCAGGTAGGCAAGAAGATAGAGGAAGCGTTTAGGCATATAGATAGAAAATTGTTTTTGCCTAGTAATGAACTGAGTGAGGCCATGCTTGATGTTCCGCTTCCAATTGGTTACGGCCAAACAAA
This sequence comes from uncultured Candidatus Saccharibacteria bacterium, assembly GCA_964426755.1. Classification (GTDB taxonomy): domain Bacteria; phylum Patescibacteriota; class Saccharimonadia; order Saccharimonadales; family JAGQNJ01; genus CAYRRR01. The sequence goes on from CAYRRR010000012.1 coordinate 1,369, forward strand.
TAGCCAGCCCTCAACCGTTAAGCAAATGCTTGAATGGCTTGATGTAAAAGAGGGGCAGAAAATTCTTGATGTGGGCTCAGGGTCAGGTTGGACAAGTGCATTGTTGTCGTATCTCGTAGGCGAAAACGGTAACGTCATCGCGGTTGAAAAAGTACCCGAACTTGTTTTAATTGGTAAGCAAAACTGTCAAAAATTAAATCTTACCAACGTTGAGTTTAAGCAGGCTGAGACGTTATTGGGCTGGCCAAAAGAAGCACCGTATAACCGAATTCTTGTCAGTGCAGCGGCAAAAAAATTACCGCGAGAACTAGTAAATCAGCTACTTAAGGATGGTGTGATGGTAGTTCCAGTGCAAAACAGCATCTTAAAAGTTCATAAAACCAAGAATGGTGAACTCGTTGTTGATGAGCACCAAGGCTATGCATTTGTTCCGCTACTATAGCTTAAATAGAAAAATAATGGTATAAATAGTATATGAAAAACGCTATACTAATTCATGGCAAGCCAAGCAAAGAAAAGTTTGAGAATCCAGCAAATCCAAAACCCAGTGAATCACACTGGCTACCGTGGGTTAAATCTGAGTTAGAAAAAAAGGGGATACCAACAGAAGCGCCTGATATGCCTAAGCCGTATCAGCCCACCTTTGAAGCGTGGGCGGCTGCGCTAGATCGTTATCACATAGGGGTAGAGACATCTTTGGTGGGCTTAAGTGCCGGAGGAGGCTTTATTGTAGAGTGGCTGAGTCGTAATCACGACATGGTGGTAGACTCGGTTGCGCTGGTTGCACCATGGATTGACCCAAATAATAGATACGAAGACTTCCTTGATGATGTAGAGATTGATGAAACAATCACACGGCGTTGTCTGGGTGGTATGGTAATCTTTTATAGCTCGCGTGATGATGCCGAAGCCTTACAAAGTTTTGAGGTTTTGCATGAAAAGCTGCCCGGTGCAAAAGTCATTGATATTCCAGAGTATGGTCACTATATGCTTGGTAATACCATGAGTTCGGTACGGTTTCCTGAATTAATTGATGAAATAGTATAGGCAGTCTTGGTGCAGCGTATAGGAGCAAGTTTATCAATAAAGCAGTGTAGGAATTTTGCGATAGACCCCGACAAAGTATTGCGAACCGCAATTAAAGAGCTCGGACTGCGGCGCTTTAGGCTTATGACGTATTGGAATGAACATGAGAAAGAGCGTGGCGTCTATGACTTCACAACAATAGACAAACAATTGCAGATTATTGAGCAGCATGGCGGTGAGATAGCGATGTGCTTAGGTGTGCGCCAGCCGCGGTGGCCTGAAAGTCATTGGCCCAGTTGGGCTAAAGAGCTCAATAAACAAGAACGCAACCAGGCGCTAATTGACTATATTACAGCGGTCGTGCAGCGATATAAAAAAAGTAACTGTATTGTTGAATGGCAGCTTGAGAATGAAGCCTTATTAAAATCGTTTGGCCACGCCGGCGACTTTGATCGTAAAAGATTAAAGAATGAGTATGCTCTGATAAAGAAATTAGATGCAGATCGTCCCATTATCATGACAACCAGTACGTCGTGGGGCATACCAGTGATTGGGCCTATTCCAGACAGGGTTGGTTTTTCTTTATACCGCGTCGTATTTAATAAGGGCAAATATCGAAACTCTTTGTATAAGCCTTGGATTTTTAAGTTGCGTGCCGGTTTGATTAAACTATTGTGGCACCGCAAATCATTTATTCACGAATTACAAGCAGAGCCTTGGGGTCCGAAAGAAATTTGGCATATGAGTAAGTCAGAACAAGATAAATCAATGAGCTTGAGTAAAATGCGGTTAAATATTGTAACTGCTAAAAAAACTAGCCTACTGCCCATAGATTTATGGGGTCTTGAATGGTGGTATTGGCGCAAGCAAAAGGGTGACGCACGGTTTTGGAGAGTCATTCAAGAGTTCGTTGCAAATTAACGTACCTTTTACTAGCAAATATATTACAGCTAACAAACGAAACGAGTGCTATAATGGCGACTCATGAATAAGAATGCGCATGATTTCACTGGTTTAAAGGCTATATTTTTTAACTGTACATTAAAAAAATCACCCGAAGTAAGCAATACGGAGGGTTTAATGCGGGTGAGCACCACTCTCATGGAGAATCATGGAATCAACGTTGAAACCATACGTGCAATCGATCGTGATATAGCCACCGGGGTCTCTGCTGATATGACTGAGAAAGGCTGGGAGACAGATGAGTGGCCAACAATTTATGAGCAAATTAAAGCTGCTGATATCGTTGTAATATGTGGACCAATTTGGCTTGGTGACAATAGTTCACAGACGAAAAAAATCATCGAGCGCCTATATGGAAACTCGGGTGAATTAAATGAACAAGGCCAGTATGCTTTTTACGGTAAGGTTGGCGGAGCAATCATTACCGGCAATGAGGATGGCGCTAAGCATTGCGCAATGAATATTTTGTATAGTTTGCAGCACATTGGTTTTACTATTCCACCGCAAGCTGATGCTGCTTGGCTGGGTGGTATAGGGCCGGGGCCAAGCTATTTAGATGAAGGGTCTGATGGACCAGAAAATGATTTTACAAATCGTAATACCACCTTCATGACCTGGAATCTTATGCATATGGCAAAATTACTAAAAGAAAACAATGGAATACCAGCGTATGGTAATCAGCGCAGTGAGTGGGATAAAGGCAAACGGTTTGGCTATGAAAACCCAAACCCAGAATATCGGTAAGGTTGTATCACTATAAAACAATCATAAGCCTAATACAGCATACATTAATGGACAAAGAGGAGTTACAAATAGTACTCATGAGCTCAGAGCACTGTTGTTAATAGGGTAATCATCGGTCTTATGCAGCCATAGTGTATACTTTTAGGTAAATGAGGTTTAGAAGAAAAGCGGCACAGCCCTTAAAGAAGAATGACGTCTATGCTTTTATTGATAGTCAAAATCTTAATTTAGGTATTCAGCGGGCGGGATGGAAGATGGATTGGCGAAAATTTCGCGAGTTCTTACGTAATAGATACAATGTTACGAAAGCCTATATGTTTGTTGGTTATGTGGCCGAGTATGAAGATTTGTACAACCAATTGCACGAGGCTGGCTACCTAGTTGTTTTAAAGCCAACCGTCGAGATGAGTCAGAACAGTGATGATGGCGAGTCCAGGCCGCAGGTTAAAGGTAATATTGATGCGGAACTCGTTCTATACGCTATGAAAGAAATGCCAAATTATCAAAAAGCAATCATTGTTTCTGGCGATGGTGACTTCTATTGTTTAGCAGAATACCTCGCCGAAAAAGATAGGCTGTTGCATATTATGACTCCCAATTGGCGATATTCAACGCTGCTAAAACCGTTTGAGCAATATATTATTCGGCTTGATCAGCGACGAAAAGAGCTTGAGCATAAAGACTATAGAAAACGCGCTGGCTCGAAAAAATAATGCAAAAACAAAAGATATACTGCTGACAGGACTGCCGTTAAGCGTAGTTTTATACCAGTGCAGCTATGTGGTGAAGGGAGGGTCGTATTGACGTTTGGTCGAGTTACGTAACGGTAAAAAACTAAAGCTGGTTAACAAAATTAGTATCAACCTCGTAGCTAATCAGCCAGATAAAAAATAATCCAATTACTAGCAACATAAGCAATACTACGGTCCGTTTTTTTTCATTCATTGTTTACATCCTTTATTAAATCAGCAACTACCACCAAGCGTTGTTTGGCAGTCCACATGGGAGTGCAGGTATAGAGTGTCAATATGGGTTCGTCGGTGTTATCTTCAACTTGAATTGCAGTAGGTTCTACAACTTTGATTTCTCGGACACGATAGGTGTACTCTTGCTCGTTCCAAAACAATGAAAATTCATCGCCTTGCTTAAGTTTGTCTAGATGATAAAACACTGAAGGTGACCGATACGTAAACCGGTGGGCAACAAGCACGGTATTGCCGCCTTTATCAGGGGTGCTTGTTTTGGGGCGTCTCCATATGCCTTTTTTGAGTGTACTCGCGTAGCGTCCTTCGTGCACAGCACCATCCAGGCTCATCTGGGGGATTACTAAACGGTTATCTTTGGCTATCGGTTTGTCGTCATTATCTTCTTCTTCATTAAGTACGCTTTGATATGGTACAGAATTGTCGTTGTTTTTTGATTGAAGCCAGAATAGTAGTTGGGGCAAAAAAGGTGTAACGATAAGGTACAGGCCAACTAAAACAACTGCCACCGTAAGGAAGTTGTTAAAGATTCTCAGTTTTTTGTGTTTTTCTCGACCCGTTTTTGAAAACATACATAAGTAGTATAGCAAGTTCGGTTTCTATTACTGGTATTATAAAGAAATGAAAACAGCTAGGGCGCGTATACAACCCCCCAAAACCGTACTCTCATATGACCACATCGCGCTTATTTACAACCCGAACAGCACTGGTAACGCAGCGTCTTTGGCGCGCAGATTATCAAAAAAGCTCACTGCACTCACAGATGTCACGGTTGCATTAATGCCAACAAAAGCACCTGGTCATGGTAGAAAAATTGCTTACCAGATTACCAAGTCATATAAACACCCGTTGATTATTTCAGTGAGTGGTGACGGAGGGTATCACGATGTTGTGAACGGCTGTCTCGGCGCCCTTGCCGACGGCAGCGAAAGTTTGCCGGTCTGCGCAGTAGAAGCTGCAGGCAACGCTAACGATCATTATGCGTATCAACGAGGTAAAGACACCCTATTACAGGGCATAAAGAAGGGGCATACAAAGCCAATGGAGGTCTTGCGCGTCGAGGTAAAAAGTACCAAACGACCCCCGCAGGTTATATATGCTCATTCTTATTGGGGGATAGGCTTAACCTCTAAAGCCATCGATACGCTAAACCAAACTAAACTTAATCCGGTGAAAGAAAAAGTCATCGTTGCCAAAGAATTAATAAATCATAAAGCTGTTAACTTACGAATCAAAAATAAAAAAGAGGTTGTAAACAATATAATAGTGTCACTGGTGCCTCGTATGGCAAAAATGATAAAAATTCAACAAAGCCAAGCGCATAAGCCACGTGGTACATTCTGGTTATTAATCGATCGGCAACATACTAAGACTGCCATCTTAAAGCATATTGTTAAAGGTGCATTAAAAAATTTAAAGGATGAGAGTCGTCAGGAAAAATCTTTTACTTGCACGATATTAGAGGCGTGGCCAATGCAGCTCGATGGGGAAGTATATCGTCTACATAAGGGTGATTGCATTACCGTTACTGTCGAAAAAAATGCGCTAAAAACTTTGTAGTTTGTTAGATTAATGACTGATAAGGTAAAGTAGGTACAATGGATAAATACAAAAATCAGTTTCCTAAAAATTTTTTATGGGGAGCAAGCACGGCAAGTCATCAAGTAGAAGGGGGCAACCATAACCAATGGAGCGTTTGGGAGCTTCAGTATGCGCAAGATTTGGCAAAAACCGCCAAAGATCGTCTTGGCTGGATGCCAAACTGGGAACACATTAAAGCGCAGGCTGAAGATCCAGATAATTATATTTCTGGACGAGGCGTTGATCACTATAAAAAATATAAAGAAGATTTTAAGCTGGTTAAACAGTTAAATTTAAATAGTTTTAGGTTTGGTATAGAGTGGTCGCGACTAGAGCCCCAAGAAGGCAAGTGGGATCCCGCAGCCTTCGATTATTACCGTAGCTATATAAAAGAGCTAAAAAAGCAAGGCATAGAGCCGATGCTTAATATTTGGCACTGGACGCTACCGGTGTGGTTTGCTGATCGCGGCGGTTTTAAAAAAGGTGAAAATCTAAAGTACTGGGACCGCTTCGTGACTAAGGTGTCGGAAGAATTCGCACCGCTTGTGCGTAATATCATCACCATTAATGAGCCAAATGTCTACACGAGCCATTCATATGCTATGGGCTGGTGGCCTCCACAAGAGAAAAATTGGCTAAATGCCTCGTTTGTGATTTGGAACTTAGTGCGGGCTCACAAAAGGGCGTATCGCATCTTAAAAAAGCGAAAGCCAAGCCTCAATATTGGCGTAGCGACACAGCTAGCTAACATTCAGGCCAAACGACCGCACAATATTATTGATCAAGTTATGACCAAGTGGATGCGTTATTTTTGGAACTGGTGGTTCTTAAACCGCATCAATAAATATCAAGATTTCGTCGGATTCAATTTTTATTTTTCTGATTACTATCGAGGTGTTAGGCGCGCTAACCCTGAAGTTCCCACCAATGATCTTGGCTGGTACATGGAGCCCGAAGGCCTGTATCAATTAATACTGCGCGTATGGGCACGGTATCAAAAGCCAATCATCGTGACTGAAAATGGTGTGGCTGACAGTGACGATCAGTATCGCCAATGGTGGCTTGAAGAAACAATTGTAGCAATGGAGAAGGCTCTGAGCGAAGGCGTTAAGCTGGTAGGCTATTATCACTGGAGCTTACTTGATAATTTTGAATGGGCGTTTGGTTGGTGGCCAAATTTTGGGTTGGTGAAGGTAGATAGAAAAACCATGAGGCGTGAGCTACGACCAAGCGCAAAATGGTTTGCCAAAGAAGTAAAGCGCATCAGAACAGATTGATAGAACACTATATTATTGACAAAGCGTAATGGTTATGCTATACTGCAAAGTATGGAAAATCCAAACAAATTAGCACCAAAAACAAGAGCCCAGGCTATCCGCCGTCAAGCAGGCGCGTTAGCAGTAGCGGGTCTGGCCCTAGCCGGTGGCGGTAAGGCAGTACACGGCGCGTTGACCGCTGAGTCAGCACCACCACGCCCAACCCGTACAGTTGAAGTACAGCCTGGCGACGTAGGTGTCGTTTGGCGTGAAGCACAGAAATTTGCCGATGCGCAAAATGTTGACCCCCGTGACGTTGTTGACGACATACGAGAAGCTTCACCTGATTATGCAGACGATGGAATAGTTCGTCCAGGTAATGTGCTTCAGGTTCCGTTAACTGATGCAGAGATTGCTGCACGTGATCAAGCCGATCAGTCAAACGGATAGTGTAAAAATCGCTACTTGAGAACTCACCACGCTACATGTTGTGGTGAGTTTTTAGTTGTGGACACAATTGTGGATAAGTTGCCTTAAAACAACCTAAAATCTCTAAAAAGTGCTTGCATGTGGGTAGTGGTGGGTTGTATGCTCTTGGTAGTGGGTAGACGTGGGTAACCCATCCTAAACCAAAAAACAAAAACAACCACGAGAGAATTAATAACAAGAGAGATCCCTGACTTTACAATGGTGGACTACTTCGAGAGAAAACTTGACGATAAGCGTCGGCTGACAATTCCGGCTGAGCTTAGAGCCGAGTTTGACAGCGGTGTAGTCATAACCCGTGGGTTCAAGCAATATTTGCATATGTACCCAAAGTCTGTCTGGGATGAACTGGTCGAGCCGCAGCTTCAGGGAAGTATCCTTGATGAAACAGTGGCTGATCTTAACGTTCAGTTCAGACTAGGCAAGACGGATAACACGATTGATAGCAAGCAGGGACGCGTTACGCTCGAGCAGCATTTGCTTGACTATGCCGGTATTCGACGAAACGTCGTGGCGGTACGGGCAGGTAAATATTGGCGTATATCAGCCGCTTAAGCGCAATCTGGTTGTTTTACCCCAGAACTTTAACAAACAATAGCAACACTAAAGAAGCATCAAACTTCATACTTAAGTGCAATGTAAGGAAGCAAAGAGAGCGCAACGAAACGTATATGAATACGTAGAGCGAGCATCTCTGAAGCTGACGAAGCAGGGCACCAAGAGTGATCGCGGCGGTGGTCAGCTGAGCTGACTGGCAGGCGAGCACGGTATGATGTTTGAGGTCAGCTATTCGGCAGCCAACAAGTGGATGAAGGCAACCACTTAAAACACCTTAGAACCTTACATAAAACACCTCCCAAAACTCCACCTCACACAAAAGTCTCTCAAACTGCAAAATTGGTAAAAAGCACAAGCGTGATTTAACCCAAATCACACTCGTTTATAGCTCTTTACTACAAAAGTTTTGCAGGCTAACAAAAACAAAAACAATCAAAAAACAAAAAGTTGACTGCTGAATAGGTGACCTTACAAAACAAAAATGTAAAAATAAAAAGATGAAGGATCACCAAACCAATCATCACACTCCGGTATTGCTTGATGAAGTACTGCGAGTCTTGGCGCCAGAAAAGGGCAATACGCTCTTAGACGTGACGGCAGGCTACGGCGGACACTCAACAGCGATACTAGAGAAAACAGGCCAGTATGCGGGTAGTGTACTTGTTGATCGCGATCCAAACGCGGTCGCAGTGCTTACAAAACGCTTTAGCAATACAGACGCACAAATTATGCACAGTGATTTTGCGCATGCAACGCAAAAGCTTGCTGCACTACAAGCGCAATTTGATATAATCCTGGCCGATTTAGGCGTTTCATCGCCGCACCTTAACAAGGCAAGCAGAGGTTTCTCGTTTCAGAAAGACGGGCCGCTAGATATGCGAATGGATAATTCACAAGGATTAACAGCTGCAGACATAGTGAACACGTCAAGCGAAGAGGCGCTGGTTGATATATTTCGTATGTATGGTGAAGAACCGCGTGCGGTAAAAATTGCACAAGCAATAATGAATCACCGGCCAATCGAGACAACATCGCAGCTTGCAGACATAGTTACCGCTATCTACGGGGGCAGGGGGCGATATAAAGTTCACCCAGCTACCAAAGTCTTTCAGGCATTACGAATTGCCGTAAATGACGAGCTAGCTCAACTCCGTTTTGCTTTGCCTCTTTGGCTTAATATGCTTTCACCAGGAGGAAGAATAGCGATCATTAGCTTTCATAGTCTTGAAGATCGCGTAGTAAAACAAGTCCTTAGCGACAATGCCGGTAACCGCTATGACGCAATCATTACCTTAGTAACTAAAAAACCGATTGTGTCAGGCAAGCAAGAATTAGTTTTCAATCCGCGAGCCAGAAGCGCCAAGCTTCGAGCCGCAGTGAAAAAATAAAAACAGAAAGGGAAGCTCATGCCAATTCAGGTAAAAGGTAGCTCCCGTACTTACAAGGTACGCGTAAAAGTACTGTAAGTGCAAAAAAGTCCCTTACACTCGTTGATTCGGGTGTAGGGGACACCAATACAAACATAAAAACAAAAAATCTATGACATATTCAAGTACGCTCGCAGCTGGTCGCGGCCAGTATATGCGACGAAATCAAAACACAACCGCTTTCAAAGCCAAAGAAAAGGCGATTGGGCCTGTTAGCAACACGATTATTCTAATTGTGCTAGCATGTTTATTGGGTTTGCTATATTTGACCCAAGTGACCAAAACAAATGCTTTTGGTTATCGTATTAACTCTCTGAACGAGCAACAGCAGTCGTTGCAGCAAGAGCATGACGAGCTAGAGGTTGCCTCTGCGCGTTTACAGGCTATTGATCGTGCAAAGACAAGCGAACCAGCTAACAAGCTTGTTTCTACAGCTCCAAGCGCTACGTTACAGAATTAGGAGCCTATGCAACCAAGACATATCGGCGACACCAGTCATCATTTATTTCGTATTCACTTATGGTACGGGATTTTAGTTATTGTTGTTGGCATTTTTCTTGTCAGGTTGTTTTATCTTCAAGTAATAAAGCATGATTATTATAGAACCTCAGCTCTCAGCGGGCAGTATAAAGAGTATGAAATCCAGCCAAGAAGAGGTGTTATTGAAATCCAAAACGGTGATAAAACTATTCCGGTGGTGCTCAATGAAGTAAAGTACACGCTTTTTGCAGATCCGGTATATGTTAAGGATAAGCAAACTGCAGCGGAAAAGTTACAAGCAATTATTGGCGGCAAAACAGAAGACATTAAGAAACAGCTTGATGAAGAAACTCGTTATGCCGTATTGGCAAAAAAACTCGACAAGAAACAAAAAGAGCGCATTGAAGAGCTTGAAATTAAAGGCGTCGGCTTACGAGAGCAGTCATATCGAACATATCCGCAAGGACAAATGGCGGCTAATCTACTGGGCTTTGTAAATGACGAAGGAGAGGGAAGGTACGGCATAGAGCAGGCGCTTGACAAAGAGCTGCGTGGCAAGCCGGGGCAACTAAAGGCTATCACTGATGCGCGCGGCGTTCCATTGGTAGCAAATCGTGACAATATTATTGAAGAACCTCGTGACGGTCAGCGCGTAGTTTTAACAATTGACTTGTCAATGCAGCAACATGTTGAAGACTATTTGAGGGCTGGGCTTGAAGCCAGTAAGTCAAAGTCGGGCAGCGTCTTTGTATTAGAAGCTAAGACTGGTGCCGTCAAAGCCATGGCGAGCTACCCAACCTACAATCCCGCAGAATTTTTTAAACAAGAAAATGCCGAAGTCTTTAATAACATTAATGTCAGCGCGCCGTATGAGATAGGCTCGGTAATGAAACCGCTTACCATGGCTGCTGCGCTTAATACGGGTTCGGTTAGTCGCAATACAAGTTTCTATGACCCGGGTTTTCTGCAGATTGATGATGCAAAAATTACCAATGTGGAAGAAGCTGGCGGAGCAGGTGATCATAACATGGCGGATATTTTACGTTTATCGCTTAATACAGGTACCGCATGGTTACTAATGCAGATGGGTGGAGGTACGATCAATGAGAAGGCGCGCACTACCTGGCATGATTACATGGTTAATAAATATCGCTTTACTCAGAAGACCGGTATCGAACAGGGCTTTGAAGGGAAGGGAGTAGTGCCGGACCCTAACGATGGTTTTGGTCTTAATATACAGTACGCAAATACAGCATTTGGGCAAGGAATGACGGCAACACCCATTCAGGTTGGAGCTGCCATAGCAAGTGTGCTTAACGGCGGAACGTACTATCGTCCGAGTCTCGTTGATGAGATAATTGAGCCTGACGGAAAAGCCCATAAGAAGAAACCAGAAATTGTAAATAGTAATATTGTCAGTTCACAAACAAGCGACACCATTCGTGATTTTATGGTTAATGTCATGAACTCTAATCATCGAGTTTACGGAATGCAGTCGCTGCGCCCTAATTATTTGATTGGCGGTAAAACCGGAACAGCTCAAATTCCAAATCCTGCCGGTGGTTACTACGAAGATAAATTTAACGGAAGTTTTATTGGCTTTGTTGGCGGAGATGATGTTGAGTACGTTATTGTTGTCCGGGTTGATGAACCAACCGTACCTGGTTATGCCGGCTCAAAAGCGGCCGGACCGATTTTTTCAAATGTCGCGAATACTTTAATCGATAACTTTGGAGTGTTACCAAAGAGTAATTAAGGTTATAATAAGCAATAACACGTTATGACACCAACACTAGACATTATTGTAAACAGCAGCACGGTTATACGTGTACTTGGCCTGGGTTTTATCACCTTTTTGCTCAGTATGATTATTACGCCCATTTACACAACTGCCAGTTACCGTTGGCAGTGGTGGAAAAAGCCGCGAACAACTACTGTAACTGGCGAGGTTGCCAAGGTTTTTACCAAACTTCATGCTAAAAAACATGAACGTCATATTCCAACCATGGCAGGTGTTATTTTTGTAGTGGCCATCGCTATTGTAACGCTATTATTTAACCTAGAACGAACAGAAACATGGTTACCGTTAGCTGCTTTTGCGGGCGCGGGTATGGTTGGACTGCTTGATGATATTATCAACATTCGAGGAACGGGTAATGGAGTAGCTGGGCTACCATCAAAACTCAAACTACTATTAACGACGTTGGTTGCGTCAATTGGCGGCTGGTTCTTTTATTTCAAGCTCGATGTGAGTGATATTCACATACCGTTTGTTGGTGAATGGCAACTTGGTCTTCTTATCATCCCATTATTTATTTTTGTGGTTGTGGCGACTGCTAATGCCGTTAATATCACAGACGGGTTAGACGGTCTGGCTGGCGGATTGACCGCAATTGCGTTTGCGGCCTATGCTATCATCGCCTTTATCGAAGGCCGCTATGGCATTGCTGGTTTTTGTATGACAGTAGTCGGCGGCTTATTGGCGTATACATGGTTTAATATTTACCCGGCGCGCTTCTTTATGGGGGATGTTGGTTCATTTGCTCTGGGGACGGCACTAGGTGTAATTGCCATGCTTACCAATACGGTCACGCTGTTGCCGATTATTGGTATTTTGTTTGTAGCAGAGACCGGTTCAGTAATTTTGCAAGTTGCCTCAAAAAAGCTGCGTAACGGTAAAAAGATTTTTAAGGTTTCGCCGCTACATCATCATTTTGAAGCGAGTGGCTGGCCAGAAACCAAGGTAACAATGCGCTTTTGGGTATTAGGGCAGGTTGCTGCTGTTGTTGGCCTCATATTATTTATAGTCGGGGGATATATTTAATGTATGTGCCCGGTCAGCGCGGAGCTGCAACTGACCAGGTGACTCAAAGAAAGCATCGCCCTGATTACGGCTTGCCCATACTCGGCGTTGCTCTAACGGTTGTTGGTTTAATTGTTCTGTTTGCAATCAGTCCGGCCTTGGCAGCACAAAAACAAGTTGCTGAAAATTACTTTATAAATCGCCAGATGATTGCAGTATTAGTAAGCGTAGTGGTTTTTATAGTATTGTCGCGGATACCGTTGAATCAGTTACCAAAATTAGAAAAACCTTTATTAATTGGAGCTTTTATTGCCTCGGTTGCAGTGCGTTTATTTGGCGAGGAAGTTAATGGTGCGTACCGTTGGATTCAAATTGGTGGGCTGTCGTTCCAAGCAGCGGAACTCATTAAATTCGCTTTACTGATTTGGCTCGCTGCTTTTTTTGCCGAACGGATAAAAAACAATACACTTGCCGATACACAACAAACACTAAAACCCCTGATGATAGCACTGGCCTTGATTGGAGGCATAGTTGCAATCTTACAAAGTGACCTTGGCTCAGCGGCGGTAATGATTGCCATGATGGCTTCGATGGCTTTTGTAGCTGGCTTGCCCATGAAGCGCATTATCATAATTGGAGGAGTGATTATCATTGGCTTGATACTGCTTATTAGTGCTACACCATATAGACGGGAGCGTTTAAATACGTTTCTTAATCCGGCAGCTGACTGCCAGACTACCGGTTATCAAACTTGCCAAGCACTGATCGCGGTTGGTTCGGGCGGTATTTTTGGCTTAGGGCTAGCTCGCAGCGTTCAAGCGTACGGCTATCTGCCTGAAGCAGCTAACGATTCTATTTTTGCTATTTATGCCGAGAAGTTTGGCTTTATTGGTGCCGCGGCGCTGCTGGCGTTGTTTGTGGGTTTATTTGCTCGGATCATTAAAGTTGCAGAACGAGCCCCTGATGATTATACGCGGTTGATTGCAGTTGGTGTTTTGGCGTGGCTTAGCGTCCAGGCAATGATTAATATTGGTGCTATGATCGGGCTTTTACCCCTGAAGGGCATCACACTGCCGTTTATTAGTTATGGAGGAACCAGTCTAATATTTGTGACTGCCGCCCTTGGTTTAATTTTTAATATTTCACGGTATACTTCACTGAGAGTAACTAATATTGGGAGAGGAGCGAGGAATGAAGATACTGCTCGTCGGGGGAGGAACCGGCGGTCATATTACACCTCTGTTAGCCGTCGCCCATGAACTAAAAAAACATGACGCATCGCTAGAAATTCATGCGATAACCGATAACAACGCATGGGTTAGCTTGTTGCGAGCATCGTCTGATATTAAAGCCGTAACGGTGATATCGGCGGGTAAATTACGTCGCTACCCTAACCAGACACGGTTACAAAAGATTTTCGATATTCAGACAGCACTGCTTAATGTGCGCGATGTCTTTCGTACACTTCGAGGTTGCATACAGGCAGTGAGAGCCCTTGGTAAAATTAAACCAGATATTATTTTTGTAAAAGGGGGGTTTGTTGGGGTTCCGGTAGGTATAGCAGCACATATAAAGCGCCTACCTTTTATTACACATGATTCTGACACCAAGCCTGGTCTGGCTAATCGAATAATTAGTCGTTGGGCGGTGCTCCATGCCGTTGGCATGCCAAGCCAATACTATACGTATCCTGCGCAAAAAACCGTTCATGTCGGTATTCCACTCATAAAAGACTACAAACACGTCACAGATAAGCTTAAAACGGCATACCGGCACGATTTGTCTATTCCGGCAAAGTCAAAAGTTATTACCGTAACAGGAGGCAGTCAAGGAGCTGCTCGCTTAAACCATGTTTTCAGTAAGATAGTGCCCGAATTGTTAACCGATAACAGTGTTTATATTTTGCATCAAACCGGCAAATTAACTGAAGGGTTGCCGCCAGCCTCAACCCACTATCAGCGCTTTGAATACCATGATGATCTTTATAAAGTTACAGGTGCTGCGGACGTGGTAATCGCAAGGGCAGGGGCAAGTACCCTTGCAGAACTGGCAGCCCAGGGTAAGGCCACGATTATTGTGCCAAGCCCTTATTTAGCCAGTGGTCATCAATTGCAGAATGCTCAATTGCTTGAAGATAATAGGGCAGGGATAGTGCTAGACGAAAAAAAGATTCTTGATAATCCTACTATATTACTTGATAGTATTCGGCAATTGCTTGGTAATGCCGATGAGCGTGATCGCTTAGGCAAAAACCTTAGTTCATTGTATTTAACTGATTCGGCTAAACGCATATCGGAGCTAATTCTTAATGCGACTGCGAGTAATCAATGAGGCTGTTTAAACAAAACGCCCAGCGCGAACGCCAGCGTATTCGACGAATGCCTAACGAAAAAAATTCAGTCTATACGTATTATCAACGACGCTCAATTCGCAATGATGCTTTGGGTCGAGACGCTTCAGAAGATGTTAAATCTGAAAAACGGCGTCAACCTCGAGCTGTGCAGCACATACCTTCACTTATGTTATTAATAGTAGCACTTATAAGCATGATTTTTGTTTCAACTGTTGACCCTAACGCTAAAATCAATCACCTTGATAAATCTACCAACTCTTCTGCGCTCAGTTTGCGTGATGATGCCGTCTATCAAGCAGCTGCCCAGCATTTTATAGAAAACTCAATTGTTAATCGGTCAAAGTTTTTAATCGATAGTGCAGGCTTGCGCAGTGAACTGCAGCGACAGTTTCCTGAATTGGCCGCAGTAACCGTAACATTGCCAATTATGGGTCGACGACCCGTTATTGGTATTCAAACCACCAAACCTGCTTTTATTTTAGTATCGGGTGCGCAATCGGTATTGGTTGGCAATAACGGCGTAGCGTTAGTTGAGGCCCGTGATGTCAAGCGCCTAGATAGTTTAAATATAAAGACGGTGCAAGATGAATCAGGGTTAGAAATCGAAACCGGCAAAGCTGCACTACCAAAAGAGCAAGCGCTGTTTATTGCTACGGTTATAGAGCAGCTTGAAAAGCAAAATATAGCAGTCGACACCCTGACTATTCCACAGAGTCCTTATGATCTTCATGTTCGGATTAAAGACAAAGCCTACGTGGTAAAGTTCAATGTATTGGAAGATCCGCTACAACAATCAGGCGCTTTTGTGGCTATCAAGCAAAAGCTCGAGGCAGAGCAGGGCGATCCTCAAGAATATATCGATGTAAGGGTAGGGGAGAGAGTGTTTTATAAATAAGATGTACTGGTGCTCGCTCAATGTAAATTGTGGAGGGCAACTATATGAAATTACGCCGCCATAAGCGCTAACAAGCGGTACCCTTACTCTACTATTCTTCTATCGAATGTTCGTATTTTGTTCTTTTTATATTTTATAAATAAATCAAAAAAAACTATATAAGTATATCAAGTTCGTGAAAAAGCAAATATTAGCGTGAAAATAGCAGGGTAGCTAAAAAACCTATAAAACATAACAAAACTCGCAAAATGCAAACCTTGTTGTGGAAAACTTTATTAATAACATATAGCTTAGAGATATATTATGAGTAATGGCATATAGCTACCGCAGTACGGCTGCACATATCAAGAGGCCAACCAATGCTTTTACATAAAAATTTCAACTTACTCCCCTATACAAGACGTATCAATAATCATCAATAAACGTGCATATAAAGTCGCAAAATATACATTGTGCGACGTAATGTTACTATGCTGATAGAAGCCCTATTCTAAGCGTTTTGCTGCACGTTTATTTATATCTTTTTCCTTTTTTTTTATTTTGCTATGCTCTCTCAAGCTTGTTCTAGCTTTTTTAGCTTGTCTTCTATGCTGATCCGTTTTACATTAGCTTTTGCTCACATCCGCGATATACTTTATGGTACATGTTCGCAAAATGTTCATGTTCGTACATTTTGTATTATTACGATCAGAGCGTAGTTTATGGTTGAAGCGCTATGTTGAGTTATGAAGCATCGACCTTTATAGGTTTTACGAAATAATGATGTACGAGAGATTGAGCTTCCCTTTCGACTGATATATGTGGGCCTACGACGACTTTTGTTTTTACTTGATGAACGGCTGGCAACGGATAGTTAGGAAAGAGTATACAGTCGCCTGGTTCTTGCCGCACATGAGACATAGGCATCGGCAAGGCCCCTATAATACCTCGTCCAACTAATCTAAGCACATCAACGGGTATAGGTTGAAGATGTCTTGGTGCTTCGTCGATCCGACGAGCATAAAAAACGCGTTTATGGTTATGGTTAGGATCAATCCGTAGGCTTAACGAAATAGGTCCTGGCAATTCGCCTTCACCAAGATACCATCTCTCTCCAGCAACGGTATTTCCATCAAGATGACGTGCTATATCAAAGATATTGCTTCCAACCCTATCTGTTCTACCTTCAAATGAATACGACTCATTAGGGTTAGTGTCCCACCAACTCTGTACTACTTCATCCAGATCAGCAAGACCGAGGCTTTCTTCAAGCCATTGTTGAGCCGGACCACCGAGTGGACCTCCGTTAGGGTAAATCATTTGTCGATCAATGCCGCTTGTTTCAAAGTCAGCAGCTTGTCTTACCACCGCCATGTCAAGCTTTGGCTCATCAAGCAAGGTCTGTCCTGCCTCAACCAGCTGTTCGGGGCCGTGAAATTCCGCTACTCTTGATCTGCCATAGGACATAATTAATCGTCGGCGAGGGCGTAGGTGGCTTTGGCAACGCGTTTGAACTGTTTTTTGCCTTGTAGATTCAATAAAATGGTAGTTTCTTTTACGTAACGAGTCTTTAATACATTTTTGACAATTTCGTCACGGTGCAACGGTTCGCCTGCTTTTTTCAAAATATCGGCAATAACATCAGAAACAGTACCCTTTTTATAGCCCCATTCTTTCAACGCATAAATACCGCGCCCAACAAGCACAAAGCGATCATCTTTAATGAGCTCGTTATGAATAGCTTGGGTTGTAACATCTTTACGCTTAAAGCTAGAGGCCTTAATTTTGTCGGCTATTTCGCTAAAGTGCATTTGTGAGCCGTTTTCTTTTAAGATAACGTAAATTTTATCGCGGATGTTTTTAGGATTAACCGTTGGCCATTTGGTAAGACCCCATACCCCGTTTAAATGCGCCAACTGCTTTGAAAGGCTGGCAAGGGCTTCGGTTTTGTTTGGATCGCTTTCCTTCATCTCTTTGGCGACCGCGTCAATCGCTGAAGGCTTCCCAATTTCTTTAATGGCTTTTACGACCTTATCAACACTTTGCATAACCGCTTTATTATCAAGGTACGTCTTTTTAGCTGCTACGCCTTGATGATAAAAATCGTTTTCGTCCAAGGTTACCAGTTCAGGGCAAAGGATGCTTAAAAATGCTACCCTTGCCTGGTTAATCTTGCTATCATCACCGGTTAACTCTTTTGCTAAAACGCTAATTCGTCGCGCTTGGCCATGTTTTTGTAGTTTTTCAGTTATGGCGGCCTGAGCTTCGCTTATATGAGGCAAATTCCCCTGCTCTGATTGGTTTTTAAGACGAGTAATGATTGCCTTCTCTAGTTGACGTACTCGCTCGCGCGTAATACCTAACAATTCACCAATTTGCTCAAGTGTTTCCTTTCGGTCAAACAAGCCATATCGGCGTGAAACAATCTCTCGTTCTCGCTCTTTCTCAATAGTGCCAAGAATATCTTTTGTAATCTGTTCTATGGGGAGGTTGCTTGATTGATCTGCCATTTATTATGTTCTCTGGTCTCTTAAATTAATTAATCTGCTAATGTAATTATAAAACTTACAACTAAAAAAGTCAAGTTTTTTATCTCTCAACTTATTATAGCACTAAATAGACATATGTGCGTACTGTTGAAATAACAATACTATTACTTAATAGAGGTGCAAAAGATAAAAA